>JBGSYX010000431.1:0-2285 GCA_041750735.1 Cyclobacteriaceae bacterium | reverse complement strand
GCCCGAAAAATGCATATAAAGTCCAACGTTATTTTTTTCTGTGACTTCACGCCAGAGCTTCAGCGGGTCTTTTTCAAATCCCTGAACATGGTACCCAACCTTGGTTGGATAGCTTGATATTCCCGGATGGCCTTTGCAGTCGATCTGGATGAAATCCGGCTTTACAGCCGTAAGAAATGTATCGATCGTGGCATACGTGAGCGTCTTGCCGGCGTCAGTGATATCTTCACTGGCATGAAGGTCGAAATGGACGCCAAAAAAACAGTCGGCACGTCGGAGTTTTACCTGGCTTGGTTCAGGTTGTGCCTGCATTGCGCTTGCCATTAAAACTAATGAGGCAACAAGTAGGTTGTGACTGACTTTCATCGTTTTTTATTTGGAAGTTAGCGAATGTTTTTTGGTCAGGATATACAATGACTAATGAAATTATTTACTCCTGAGAACACCATTCCTGGAAATTAATGATGACCTGTCATCCATAACTCACAATAAGGTCTTTTAACCGACTCCGTGTATGCCTGCCTGTATGATTTTTCATAATGTTTTCCTAAATTACAAGTATCAGGTCATCCAATTCGCCCCACAAGCATGCCAGTCGAAGCAAGGTATTATGAAAAATTACCGGATTCAAAAGTGCAATGCCACCTTTGTCCGAACGAATGTGTAATTGGTAGTAACGACCTTGGTGAATGTGGAATAAGGTTAAATGACCACGGTAAGTTGTTGGCTACGACATTCGGAGTTTGTTCGGCGATTAAGCTTGATCCTATTGAAAAAAAGCCTCTATTTCATTTTCATCCTGGAAGTTATGTTCTATCTATTGGGAACATCGGGTGCAATTTCCACTGCAATTTTTGCCAGAACGCAGAAATGTCGCAAATCACCATCGACAAATATGCTATTGATGCATATCACAGTCCAGAGCAGCTCATTGAAATTTGCTTGAACGAGAGCCCTAGTCTTGGCATAGCCTATACATACAACGAACCCACCGTGTGGTATGAGTACATGGAAAAAGTGGCCTTAAAAAGCAGGGAAGCTGGTTTTAAAAATGTGATGGTATCCAATGGGTATATCAATGAAGGACCGCTAATGGAATTAATCCCGCTCATCAACGCTTTCAACATTGATCTCAAGGCATTCTCATGTTCTTTTTATAAAGGCAATTGTAAAGGGAAGCTTGAGCCTGTGAAGCACACATTGAAAACAATCAATGCCTATGGCCGACACCTGGAAATATCTTTTTTGCTTATACCAGGAAAAAATGACTCCATGAAAGAATTTATTTCTATGGTCAAATGGATCAGAGACGAATTGGGCCCGGATACTGTTTTACATATTTCACGATACTTCCCGGCTTATAAGAGTCAAATAGGCAAAACACCAGCCGCTCTTCTTTTTGATTTTTGTGAAACAGCCAGAAAGTACTTATCATATGTATATTTAGGAAACGTAACAAGTGGTGAGGATCAAAACACTTTTTGTAGTAAGTGTGGAAAAATGGTTATATCCCGGTATGGAAACTTTGTGCAAAAAAATGGTATTGACGAATTTGGAAATTGTATGCATTGTAATCACAAAATAGTCACATATTAATATGTCAGTTCGACAGTCAGCTGTGGCTGGTTCTTTTTACCCGAAGGAGCCAGAACAAATTACACTATTTCTTGAGGGAATAGTATCCGAAGAATATCATCGTATTAATAAGAACTTAAGGCCAAATTCTATTCTTGGCGGTATCGTACCGCATGCCGGATACACTTATTCTGCGAAGGAAGCCATCCATTTTTTTCATTTTGTTAAATCCTCCAAAGAGCCAATTGATACTTTTATTATTTTATGTCCTTCGCATAGTGACCTGGGTGATGAAGTTTCTCTTGACTCGCACGAGCAATGGATTACCCCGTTGGGAACAATTGACCTTGATTTGGATTTCATGGATTTCATGGATATTCCACGCTCTGAAATAGCGCATAAAACCGAGCATGCCGCGGAAGTAATCCTGCCGTATTTACAGCATTTTCTTTCTTATGAGTTCCGCATTGTGCCAATAACGATGCGAAAACAGACATACAAGAGTGCACGGCTATTGGCTGAAAAGATATTTAAGGCAAACCAGGTCGCACGAAGGAAAATAGCTGTAATAGCATCATCCGACTTTTCGCATTATGTACCACCTGAAGTGGGTTTTTATAACGATAATCTGGTGATTAACAGGATTCTCAACAACAATATCCATGAACTATATGAGACAATTCACGAAAATAATATATCGGTGTGTGGAT
>JBGSYX010000430.1:0-4334 GCA_041750735.1 Cyclobacteriaceae bacterium | reverse complement strand
GAGGTCGGTGAATTCCTTTGCCAGTTCAGGACCAAATTCCCGGGTGAGATGATAACTCCAGTAGATGTGCTTGTAGGCATCTGCCGGAAACGACTTGTCCTGGTCTAGTTCCAACTTCGACAGCCTTTTCGCATCCCTGGTTATTTTAATCAGTTGAAGGGACTTGCCTGGGTGAGCAGCGATAATCTCAGCCTCTGGCTGTACCATATCGAGTTCCAAAGAATGCGCTGCAGCCAAAATATCATCGGCATTAAACCTAAGATAAGTTGTATCGTTTTCGCGCAGGGAAAACAATCTGGCACCCAACTCTTTTTCGTCAAGATCAAGATATACAGTAGTGGAAAGCTGCACATCGACCGGCGACTTACTCTCCCGGAAAAGTGCTTTCACTTCTGCAAGGACTTCTTTGGCAGATTCAAACGGGTTTTTCAGATAGATGGGCAGGCGGCTGGAAATGTGCGCATTTTCCAACCGGCCAAATGGTTTTCTGGTGTTTTTTTCATCCGACTCCACAAAGAGTGAAAAATCCACGACTTCAAGAAAAAGGGCAGGCTTTTTCAGGTCGGCAAATCTGATTTTGAGCGTATTAGCTTTTACATTAGCGCTAAAAGATTCTTTACCAAACATCTCCTTGTTTAGCCGAAAATCCAGGTCTATATCGGAAATATTGCATTGGTTATAAGACGCCAGCCGCACCTTGCCATAATCAAATTTCACTATATGAATCCCCTTAGCCTCCAACCTTGGCTGAAGGTATTCCACGGTCCTTATCGCCACTTTTTTCAGGATAAAGTTGGCGCCGAAATATATTGCGCCAAATAGTACGATGACAATGATTAAAATTTTGATGAAAGTTTTCAAATTTGTGTAGTTTCGTAGAGATCAAATTCAGATTGTGCCGAGGCAGAAAAGTTTTTGAGGCTGATTTCGGAATAAAATTATTGGATTTGGACAATTGATTTGAAGATATGGCTGACAAAAAAAGAATAGCAATCATTTTTTTGTCACAAAGCCTGAGTGCAACCTATGAGAATAAACCAATTTCAGCCCGCTGATACAGGTAAAAACCGGGCTTTTCTTACTCTCCTAAGGAACCGGTTGCTATGGCAATGTATTCTGATTGCAAACTTTCCAAATTACAGGTCAGTTATCTAATTTTAGCAAACAACAACAGGAAGTGCGCTATAGTGAAATAGAAAATCGCAAAAGAACAGTCAGGAGCTTAGTTGTATCTGGAAACCAGCAATTCTGCAAGGATCTAAAAAATGCGCTTTCTGTGTTTAGCAAAGAGCAGGATATACATGCTACAGATGATTTGCTTGAGATAAAGAACCTGATTTTCTATCACGAAATAGTGTTTTTTGATGACGGATATCTCCTGGAATTGGCGCCATCTATATTAGCTGACCTCATCAGCTTTATTCAGGCCGCACAGATATTTGCTGTTATCATCACGGACTTCAGGAAGAAGTTCCCACCAGTAATCCTCGATCGGTCTGATCTGATCAGAATGTTTTCAAAATCGGCCAACAAGGATGAATTAGGCTTTTTACTTGAATCCATTGACCGCAACCTCAAAAAACCTTCTGCGACAGTCCAAAGATTAAAAGAACGCTATCAGGAAGCTATCGGCCAAATTCAGTCGATACTGCTTACCAGCCAGCCAGTAGACTATAAATTTTCAAGAGCGCTGGAATATTATGGTAAAACCACGCAATCATGCCGTGTAGCCATCTTTGAAAACAGGGTGGACCATAAAGGCAAGTTTATCATGGCACAGCGCTTTGAATGGACAAATGCTGAATTTGGAGTTAAATCAGAAACGCCCCTTTTTAACCTGATGTCCTATCAGCCAAACTTTACGCGCTGGCAGTCAGTACTATCATCGGGGAAGATGATTTATGGACAGCTCGAGTCATTCCCCAACAGCGAAAAACCACTATTAAAAACCCTTGGTATAAACAATCTCCTCCTGGCGCCCATCGTCCTAAAAGGCAACTTCTGGGGGTTTATCATGTTTTCAGTATGTCGCCTTGAACCGCTATGGTCTGAACCAGAACTGGGTTTTGTAAAAGAACTGGTGGCGCCTTTAACTGCTTTTTTAGAATCCAACCCCGGCGAACAAAAAAATGGCAGCAGTGACGACCGATTGAACCGCATCTTCGCTACTTCCAATATTGGGTTGCTACTCACGAATCGGGAAGGCACTATCAAGGCCAGTAATCCTGCATTTGCAGAGATGTTAGGCTATACCGAAAAAAATATTCAGAATCTCAATATAAAAGTTCTCTCCCATCCCGACGACCTCAGACAGGAACTCCCGCTATTAAATAAACTATTGAGCGGAGATACTCCCTTTTATCATATTGAAAAGCGCTTTCTGAAAAAAGACGGGCGGGCAACATGGGTGAAAATGAATGTCTCTACCTATAGCAAGGAAAAGGGCAAGCCAGACCTCATTGTAGGACTTGTAGAAAATATTACCAAGCAGAAAGTTGCCGAGCAGCGGCTGCAGGAAAGTGAGGACCGGTACAAATTGCTTTCAGATTTGTCGTTTGAAGGAATTCTACTCCATCGCAGCGGCACAGCTATCGACTGTAATCAGCGGTTCCTGGAGATGTGGGGTTACAAGCGAGAAGAAGTCATTGGACGAAATGTCCTTTCGGTAATTATGGATACCCAGACTACCGAAGCACTACATGCTAACGCTCAAAATGACGACTTGGTGGTTTTTGAAGGAATTGGAACTACAAAAAAAGGATCCAGGAAATTTATTGAAGTTGAGAGCCGAAAAATAGAGTACTCCGGGGAGACGCTCCGCGTTATGGCTTTTCGTGATATTTCCGACCGTAAACTGAAGGAGCAGGAAATCAAAAAATTGAACCTTGCCATAAACCAAAGCCCTTCCAGCATCGTCATCACCAATAAAGACGGGATGATTGAATATGTAAATCAGGCTTTTTGCGATGTGACAGGCTACACGTTAAAGGAGGCTATTGGCAATGATCCAAGTATTCTCAAAACAGATTATCATCCAAAAGAGTATTACAAAACCTTGTGGAAGGAAATCTCTGAAGGTCGCACATGGAGAGGAATATTTAGAAATAAAAACAAATCAGGAGAACATTATTGGGAGAGGGCAGTGATATCTCCGATCTTCGACCATCAGAAAAATATCACTCATTTCCTGGCAATAAAGGAAAATATCTCCAAGGAAAGAGAGGCTCAGGACGCACTGAAAGTCAGCAACGAGCGGCACCGAATCATTTCTGAATTGACAAATGATTTTGTCTATTCAGCCATCATCAAAAACAACCGGCTTTCATTCGACTGGAATAGTGGATCACTGGAAAAACTAACCGGCTATACTATTGCCGAACTGAATGAAATGGAAAATGGATGGTATTCCATTATTCACACCGATGACCTGGCTAAGACTATAATCCCAACGATTAACAAACTGCCTGTCGAAAAAATACAGTATTTCGAATACCGCATCATCACAAAGAATAAGCAGATAAAGTGGGTGTCTGATAAGCTTCGACTTATCAATATTAAGCATGAGAATGACAAATACCTGATCGTAGGAGCCATCCAGGATATAAGCCTGAGAAAGTCAGCCGCATTGGCCCTGGACGAAAGCAAGCGATATTTGGACAGCATTATCGACAACTTGCCTATTGGCCTGCATATCTTTGACGAAAAGGGGTTCACTGCACGGATCAACGAAACGCAACGCAGCTACACCGGGGTAGATAATATCGATACGGGGAAAGGCTCTTTTAATATCCTTACCGACCCATTGGCAAAAAGCACTGGTTCGGATAAAATATACAAGGAGGTTTATGAAAAAAAGATCACAAAAAGCCATGAAGTTGAGATAAATTTCGACTCTAATTCAAATAATTGGGCAACACGTAAGGGCAAGATGACCCTGCATGAGATTATATTCCCAATTCTTAAAGATGATGGCTCTGTACACTCGGTGATATCGCTGACAAATGACATTTCCAAACGGGTGGAGGCTGAAAAAGCCCTTCGCGACAGCGAGATGCACCAAAAGGCCCTCCTGAAAATAATCCCTGATCTCATATTTGTTTTTGACAAGCATGGGATCTTCACCGACGTATATACCGACGACAGCGCTCGGCTCCTTATTCCGGCAGAGAATTTCATCGGCAAACGATTCAGCGATGTATTTCCAGGTGATCTCAGTGAAAAATTCTATCAACACCTTCAGAAGGCAATCGAAACCGGGGAAATGCAGTCTTATCAGTATGAACTGCAACCGAAAGATTCAAAGGAATACTACGAAGCGCGGCTCCTTGTGGGGC
>JBGSYX010000429.1:0-1788 GCA_041750735.1 Cyclobacteriaceae bacterium | reverse complement strand
AATCCCCAGGCATTTACCAATGGCCCCACCGTAGGATCAAAGGCTCCGCCAGTTTTTTCATATACATCCCGTGCTGTTTTCACAACAGGATAAAAATATTTCGATTCATAGGTAAAACAATTGGCCCCGCGGTTGAATCTGGAAATTTCGGACTCCGGGATATAGGTGGACAGAGACATATTCCACACTTTGAGCAGTGAGTCCACCGATGCCTGATAATTCACTCCCGATTCGCTGAAATACTTTATCGAATAGGTAATGCTACCCATTGTAGTACCGCTCAATTCTACCATAATCAGGGGATCACTTTCGGCTTTTCTGCATTTCCAGACCACAAAGACAATGAGAAGGAGAACAACGGGATAAAAGCGGCTGAGAATTTTTCTATTTACCATGGTCTAAATTAAAAGGCCGCAATTTACGTCATTCATACGATTTTCCGAATGCTGAAAGGCGAGGCTTTTTGCATGTAGTAAAATTTCGGATGATGGTGTTTTTTTTGAAAATGCATGGGCACAAAATCATTTCTTACACCGGAATGCCTTGCTCAACACGGGAGGTGACCATGCATGGTTTCATAATAGGTTGATTTGATTATCTTTGTCGCGGAGGTCTTTGATGGCCCGGTGTGAAACAGGTAGATGAATAGATATAATAAATGAAACCGCAACTTTGAAAAAGGGACCACATCTTATATTTGCTGTACTGCTTTTTGCATTAATGCATGTATATACCGGCATTACGTCTAAAGAGGAAGTACATCCACAGGAGCCCACGCATTTTCCTGCATTAGATGCCTTTATTGAAGATTTTGACGTCATGGCTGTTAGAATGTTCGAAAAATCCAATGCGCCAGGAACGGCTATCGCGATCGTAAAAAACGGACGTATCGTCTATATCAAGGGTTTAGGAATTAAAAGTGCTGAATCAGGCGAACCCATTGATATTCACACAACATTCAGGATTGCCTCGGTTTCAAAAACATTTGCTGGTGTGCTAACAAGTAAGTTGGTGAGTCAGGGAAAGCTCGATTGGGAAGATCCCGTACAGAAATATGTTCCGGACTTTCAATTGCTAAATCCTGACTATGCAAGTTTGATGAAGATAAAGCATATTTTATCGCAAAGCACCGGTCTCGTACAGCATGCTTATACCAATTACATTGAAATAGGAAAAGACTACGATTTTATGTTTAATTCCCTGAAGGAAGTGCAGTTGATTGCGGCTCCGGGAAAAGTCTTTACTTATCAAAACCTGGCGTTTTCTGCCATCGAGCCGGTTATAAAATCCGCAACCGGTTCCGATTATACAGAATTGATAAAGCGCGAAATTTTTGAGCCGCTTAACATGAGCGATGCATCGATCGATTATGCTTCTATTATGGCCAATGAAAATAGGGCTGTGCCGCTGATGCCCCGCAAGACTGGCTGGAAAGACAGCAAAATCGAAGACTCCTACTATGTTGTTGCTTCGGCGGGTGGCATCAATGCAAGTATTTCAGACATGGCCAATTACATGATTGCGCTGACAGGCCACAGGCCACAAGTCGTTTCGGAGAAGATGCTTCAGGATATTTTCACCCCTCAAATTTCCACAGATATACGCTGGAGGTATTTCAGCAAATGGAAAGATTACAAAAAATCTTACTATGGTCTTGGATGGAGGGTGGTCGAAAACGGAAATTCCACCATTGCATATCACGGCGGTTATGTAAACGGATACCGTAGCCAACTTGCTGTGAACAAGGCTGATGACATCGCGATATGTGTCCTTACCAACTCGCCTTCT
>JBGSYX010000428.1:0-1627 GCA_041750735.1 Cyclobacteriaceae bacterium | reverse complement strand
GGAAAAAGGTATAAACCAAAAGTCCCTTGCTGAGAAACTGGATAAAAGACCTTCTGAAATACACCGATGGCTCAGTGGTGATCATAACTTTACCTTGCGTTCCATTGCAAAACTTCAGGCTGAACTGGGTGAGCCATTGCTCGAAGTGCCGCAAACACCAAAGCATAGTAGTTTTGTTACTTCACAAGGCCGTACTACTTTAAAAATCTATGTCAATACTAACAAAAATGAAATTGTTTCTAAATGGGATAATGTAGTTTCTTTTGAACCAAAAAATGCATTTACAAATGTCGGATAAACCATTATTTGACCCGGAAAAACTCTCACTTATTGAATTCAAATTGATAAATGGTCAGGTAGATACACCTGAAGAATTTTTAATTGAGAAAGTTGAGCGCCACGAACTTGAAAACAGCCTTCAGTTAGCATTTAACCTTGAAGAAAAGCTGGTAAAAGTGGATTACCGTATTGATATACTTTCAAATAGTAAGGGTGCAAATACCAAAGAGGCTTCAGCACGTTTTCATTTAGTTTACATTTTTAAAGTGGAAAACCTCAAAGAATTGGCAATTCCTGATGATGCTAACCTCATCGATCTTGATCAACTCCTTGCCAATGCATTGTCTTCTATTACCTATTCAACTTCCAGAGGGGTTCTGCTAACCCGATTGCAGGGTACGGCTTTCCAAAACTTCATATTGCCTGTCATTAATCCGAATAAACTCCTTCATAATAACTAACGATTAATGAGCTGGGAATACTCCGAAGATAATCTCATTGAACAAACTGCGATCGACCTGTTTTTTAAGCGATTGGGTTGGGATACTCTTTTGGCGTATAATAAGGAAAGTTTTGGAGAAGGTAGCACCCTCGGCAGACTTAACAAAAAAGAAGTAATTCTCAGGGGAATCTTCATAAAAAAAATTAAAGAGTTCAATCCCGGTCTCACGGATAAAGCCTATCAGGATGCCTACGAAAAACTAACCGAAGAATCCACAACCAAATCCCTCTCCGAAATAAATTTCGAAAAATATCAGCTCCTAAGAAATGGCATCCAAGTATCCACAACCCCTTCTCCACAATGGAGAGAGCCTGTCCCGTTCAATCGGGAGGCCGGGGGAGAGGACCAACTCCCTCCACAACTCAAAACCCTGAAAATCTTCGATTTCACCTCCCCCGAAAACAATAGTTTCCTTGCCGTTCGCCAGTTATGGATCAAGGGCAAAAGCAACCGCGAACGCAGGCCCGATATTATTGGCTTTGTAAATGGCATTCCATTGCTGTTCATTGAGCTTAAAGCGGCCCATCGTAAACTGGAAAATGCCTATAACGATAATTTCACCGATTATAAAGATGTAATCCCGCATTTGTTTTATTACAATGCTTTTGTGGTATTAAGCAATGGAATTGAAAGCCGTGTAGGAAGTGTAACAGGAAAATACCAGTATTTCCACGAATGGAAAAGAATTTCAGAGGAAGATGAGGGAGTTGTGGCCTTAGACAGAATTATTGTTGGAGTTTGCGACAAGAATCGTTTTATGGATCTTTTTGAAAACTTTATATTGTTTGATAATTCCTTGGGTAAAGTAGTAAAACTGATCGCCCGCAACCATCAGTTTATTGGCGT
>JBGSYX010000427.1:0-12656 GCA_041750735.1 Cyclobacteriaceae bacterium | reverse complement strand
GGAATTCCGGCCCGCCAAAGTATTGATGATCGAAGGAAAGGTCAGTTATGATGATGGCAAAAAGCCAGCTGACGATGTGCTTATTCAGGCCTTTACTGTTCCAAAAAATGAACTTTACATTTCTTCGCGACTTCGCACATTCGACAATGGGTTCACTGTATTTCTCACAGAAGGAGCAGTTTATGATTTTTCGGCTTTTCCCCAGAATGGAGGGCATACTTATTTTTCCAGGATCAACGACCTCACTTCCATGACCCTACCTCAAAGGGAGGTACTAAATATCCCGCTTATGACCATCAAACCAAGCACAGTCATCCCGCTTACTACGATTCGGTTTGAAGAAAGAACAGCCACCCTCACAAACGATACAGGAATGGAGTTGAAACGTATTGCCGGATTGCTGAAGAAAAACCCTGGTACGCGAATAGAAATCGCGACTTACATGGAAACCATCGTACGGGATAGTCTTCCTTCTCCTGATCTTACCGAGTCTTACACCGATTCTGTAGAAATGACTGTAACACGGCCGATTGCGGAGGAATCGGAGGAGACAGATACTACAGAGTTCTTCGTTGCGGATGAGGTGAAGGATAGCACAGAATTCGATACGATCACAGAAATATTTGTAGATGAAACCATCAAAGTTCCGGTAACAATCTATCACAACGACCGTACTCAGAAAATGGCGGATTCTATTATCAATGCTCTCATAGCAGCTGGCGTCCCGGCAAACCTTGTTTCTGGCAATGGCTATGGTGATCAGTGGACAGAAAACAAAGCGACTGAAGGGCGGGGTTATTGGGTGGAGTTAAGGATATTACCCTAAGGCGGTTAAATACCAAGCAATGATTTAACAACCATAATTTTCTATGAACATACAAGAACAAATAAAAGAGTATATAGCAACTCAACCTGAACCAAAACGTGCTGACATGGAAGTGTTGCACGAACGCATACTTCAAGTTTTGCCAAAATGTAGATTATGGTTCTTAGACGGCAAGGATGACAAAGGTAAAATTGTATCTAACCCTAATATAGGATATGGGTTTCAGACCATAGCATATGCAAATGGAAAGACAAAAGAGTTTTATCAAATTGGGATTAGTGCAAATACAACAGGAGTCTCTGTTTATATCCTTGGCATAAAAGATAAGAACTACTTAGCCCAGACTTATGGAAAAGTTATCGGCAAAGCAAGTGTAACGGGGTATTGTATTAAGTTCAAAGCGCTGAAAGACATAAACATGGATATACTTGAAGCCGCAATCAGATATGGAGTTGAGCATGAATAAACAACGGCCCGCTAAAAATCCGCCGTATTGCCAAGCCGAAAACCCTTACTGAGAAAACACCGTAGCGTTTATTGTATGCTTTGCTAATTCCTCGTATTTAAGGGATTCTTCTTTCATGTCCATCAGTTTCAGCAGATAGCTTAAGTCCTCACAGTCTTCCCTGAATAAAAATAATTTTTGACTTTCAAGTTTTTTGAATAAAGTCCTTGCTTTCTCCATTTCACCCATTTTCACCGCCATATTAATGTGTTCAATTTCCACAAAATCATAATCCATAACGAATGTCTTTTCAGGATCGCTATTTAAAAATTCAGGATAATTAATCACTTTATGGCTTACACGGGCTTTATCGAGAAGCACAGGGATAGACGCATTGCCATTATAATCTATATGGGTCAAAAACATATCGGTATAGGGGCTCAAAACCTTGGATGCGAAGACCAACCATTTACCGTTTGGCGACCAGGAATGCCATGAATTCATCGAGTTGAAATTACACATCAGTTCTCTTGACTCGCCACCTTCCGTAGGGACGATGTGCAGCCGGCTGTCTGGCATCAGCAACATGAAATTTTCTGCCTGACAATAAACAATCCATTTTCCATCGGGCGATACGGCTGGGAAATAATTACTCCTACCATTTGATGACGCACCTTGAATGAGCTTTGCCTCTCCACCTTTGCCGTTGTTGAACGGGATTATACACAAATCGAATTTAAGAGTTCTTTTACGCTCCACAAACTCCTCGATTATTTGCTCATCCTTTACGTCGATTTCAGTACTGTCCTTCCTTGGCAACGCGGGGGCACGACAAAATATGATGCTTTTCCCATCCAATGTCCAAATGGCATTTGACTGCACAAATTCTTCAAGATTCGCTCCCGGAAGTTCAGTCAACACGTTAGTCGCCCGGTCCAAAACTGCCAAATGACCATTCACCGGAAAAAAAAGTTGGGAATAAATCAAATTATCAACCGAAGTAAATGGGAAGTTCTTTATTACCACACGATCTTTCACCGTTGTGATGATATACCTGCCGTCAGGTGAAATTTTGGAGAATAAGCCAAACGTCCTCCTTTTTTCAAATCTCGACCATGACCTGTAATTGTCAATATTGAAAAGAATCGTATCCTGTATTTGTGAAACAAAATAACCTCCCTTGTCTCGAAGTCCGGCGTCCAAATCCAATCCAATCGTTTTGCCGTCTGCGGTAAATGAATGACAATTTCCACAAACCGGGAAACCCTTCATCGCAACATGGGGTGACTGACGGCTGCCAACATTCAGGAGCATAAAATTCATGGAATCAAGTCTTTTTTCTGCAACCAAAAAGGGTATGGGCATTTGGCGGTAAAGAATCGGGGCACCCACGCTATCAGGGCTAATCGTAAAACTCACTTTTGCTGCCCTCATTTCGCCGGATCGCCTCACGCGAAAAATAATCTTATCTGCACCGGACATCATTTTCAGACTGTCCCATAAGTCCTCCTGCGGTTTCCAAACTTGTTCCCTGGTGTTTTGATTTATAAGAAATTTTCCATTGCTGGTATAAAGTTCGATTTCATAAGAAGCTGAGTCTCTGGATTCACTCCACCATTCAAATAACGGTGAAGGAAACTCAGGTGGAAACACTGCTCCCCTGAAAGGATGGTTGATGTTTAGTTTCCGTGCATCATCAAATAGTGGATACTGAATAATGAAATATACCAGACTGGCGATACAAAAAATGGCCGCAATCCCAAACCAAACCTTTTTCATAATGTGTGTAAAAAATCCCGAAACACACATCAAGTTATTGAGTCTGCGATTTAAATCAAATGTTCAGGAATGATTCGGGTGATTTTTTGAATGCTGGAGACAGATCTAAAACTCATCAAACCCACCACCGCCATTGCGTTCTTCCTTGCTCTTGAAGTTGTTGAATCGATAATTGAGGGTTAACGAAACCTGTGGTGCCCGGTTGTACTCCTCTCCGTAGGAATAGAAATCGATTCCGGATGATGTTTCCTCCCGGACTACTTTACCAAATAAATCCCGAACCTGGATAATGCCGGTAAGGCGCTTTTTGAATAGATCCTGGCTGATGGCGATATCAGCTGTCCAATAGTTGCCGCGTGTGCCCTGGGCAGTTACTGTGGCGCTGTTGTATCTGGAATTTAGCTGTATTCTGTTACCTTCAAAAAACCGGAACGTGTTGCTGAGACGTGAGTTCCAGTTGAAACTCTGCTGGTCGAAGTTTTGCTCACCGAGACTACCTTCCAGCCTGTAATCGTAGAAATTCCCGGAGAGTTCGGCTTTCCACCATTTAAAGAAGTTGAATGAAAATACGAGTTCACCACCAAGCGCATAATCTCTGCCCACATTTTCCGGTCTCGACATCATCACATTTTCCTCATACACACTGCGAATCCGCTCAGTTTTATTGTTGGTGATTCGGTAATAGCCTTCGAATGAAAGCGAATGCTCGCCCAGTCCTTTAATATATCCGATTTCCATGGCGTCGATGTATTCCGGCAACAGATCCGGATTTCCCTGCCGCACATTGAAAGCATCTGACCAGGTGATAAATGGCTCAAGGAACCAGCCGCGAGGGCGCTCGATCCTTCGTGAATAACTAGCCATGACCTGCTGCTCACTTTTCAGTTTGTAGGAAGTATGAAACGATGGGAAATAGTCAAACCTGTCAATCACGAAATCTTCCGCAACTGAAGAAGTGCTGATAACACGGTACGTGTATTCGCCACGCAAACCAAACTGGTAGCCCAGGTTTCCTGATTCACCGGCATAAATTCCATAAATCGCGTGTATATTTTCCTTGTATTCGGTATCGTTGCTATATTGATCCTGCACCTCATATTCGCCGTTGGATGGATTATACCAGAAAAGTTTTGTAATGTCGGTGCTGTTATTTAATCTGCTCTGGTAGCCGGTTTCCATTTTGTTATTTTCACCAAAAGGACGCACATAGTCCAGGTTAAGCTGTAACTCAGATCCCGGACCATCTTCAGTATTTACTTGGCCACTTGTTAATATACCATCTGCATCGATCAGTTCATTGTCGCTCCGTTCTACACCTTCCCGGTTTCTATATTGAATCTGGGCAGTTAGGTTGTGACCTTTCCCTTCGAAATCGTGCTGATAAAGTGTATTGATAGAGTAAAATCGACCACCTCTGGAGCCGCTTTGAATACTGGTGTATTGGTTCAAAACGGAACCCGGCATCACACCTTCTTCGTAGTCCTGAATACCATCACCGGAAAAGGTTCCCTCGCCGTAGTTAAACTCAACATTAAATAAATCCTTCGATGTCAGGTTATAACCGAGCCCGCCGCGCAATACCCAGAAATCCCTAGTCCGGTTGTTGTCTCCTTCAAACCGCGTGAAATATGTTGTATCATTGTTTTGGGTAATCCTCTCGTTGAACTCATAGCCCGGGTTTGTTCCATAATTCATATCTGCGCCAAAGAATGTGGTGAACTTGTCTTTGGTGTAATTGACCAGAAAGCCGCCCCCGTATCGCTGGAAATTACCCAGATTCAGATTTGCCGTGCCGGAAAATCCTTTGAGTTTGTTCTTTTTAGTAATAATATTAATTATCCCTGATGTGCCATCCGGATTGAACCTGGCTGATGGGTTCGTGATGATTTCAATATTTTCGATGGTGTTTGCCGGAATTTGTTGCAGAGCCTCAGAAGCTTCCATTACCGTCGGTCTCCCATCAATCAATACCATAAAACCAGTGCTACCCCTTAAAGCTACATTTCCGTCAAGGTCAACAGTAATCGACGGCAGGTTTTGAAGAATATCCACTGCCGTTCCGGATGCGCTGGTAAGCTGCTGACCAACATTAATTATTTTTCTGTCTATTTTGTACTCCACAGAAAGTTCGTCAGCAACGATTTCTACTTCCTGTAATTGTGCCACTGAGCGCTCCAGTGATATCTCGCCGAGGTCATGCTGGATTCTGGCCTGGGTAATTTCGATATTTACCAGCTCCTTATTGTCATAACCAATAAATGATAATACCAGGTAGTATCGCCCCTTATCCAGCCCTTTTATCTCGAATGAACCGCCTGTTTCGGTAATCGATCCGGTAACGAGGGATTTGTCCTCTGCCTTATAAACTGCGACCGAAACATAATCGAGCGGCTCGCTATTTTCTTCATCAAGAACAGTACCCTTGATAACCCCAGAAATGTTTTCTGCGAAAACGGATGAAATTGATACAATAGATATGAGGAAGTAAATGGCGATTTGCTTCATGGTTCTTGGTTCATGATTCTATACTAATAACAAATTAACACTGTGATTATGTTTTGAATTTGTACACAAACTGAAGAAAATCTGATTTTCTGAATGATGGCTTTATCACTTGTGTTGGTAAACAAATCCCAATTTGTCCGATGGTAAGACATGTTTGGGACTAACAAAAGTTGCCTCCGCACTGAGTTATTTGGGTTATTATGATTAATTTATTGGTCGGATTCCGGATATACTGGCGAAATACCATAGTGCCAACCAGTTCATTGTCTGACCATGAAAATCACGCCTCTTTTATTTATCGTCATATTTACCGCATTGCCTACCATGGCACAGCGAAGCCTCGAGGAGCGACTCACATCAAAGGTGATCGACTGCCAGGACATAGCAGGTAACAGCGCCGTGGCTTTTGTCGATTATATAAATCGGGATTACCTCGATTCGGCAAAGTTGGTTATCGACTTTTGGGAAGCAAAATGTGGACTGAGTGAGCCGGTACTGCGATCTAAAATATTATGGACAATTATCGCCACTGAACTGACCGAGGAAATTTATGGCACAGGAATGATGGAATATATTTATAAGTACATGGATAGAGTAGAAAGTTCAGGAGGTAACGATTTCAGAACTATGTATGACATGGGTGCAGTATTTTACGGTTATGTTCCGTTGAACAGTTACTTCGATAGAGCGACGGTGGAGATTGCAAAAAATATTGCCGTTTTCGATAACGACCTGGAGAAATTATACAGCCTGTTATACTCAGACAATTTTGATGAATTTTTCAGTACACTACAAAAACCGGAGTACGCCCATTACCTGGTACGTTATGCTTATGACACCGAAATATCATCAATTAGAAAGCAGTTCAGCCTGCATTTCAGCGTATTCAGCGGGGCGTATGTACCTACGGGTAATGCGACCATTATCGGGACACATCCCGAATTTGGTTTTTCATTTGGTGCAGAGAAAAACAAACTTACCTACGATCTCCGCATTGCTTTCCGGTGGGGATCAACCGATGAACCATACCATGTACATCTATCATACTATGACACCATTCCAACGACATATTATTTCGGGGGCTTCATCGGCTTTGACGTGTTTTATGAACTGACAGGAACCGACCGGAACAAGCTATTACTACTTGGTGGAATCGCCATCGATGGGTTCGATACGCAACCGTATGATAATTATTATTACTCAAATAATTATTCGGTCTTAGCCTTCAATACGAACCTGGGCGCTATGTACAGATTTTTTTTACGTCAAGGCACCTATATCTTTTTGAGCTATCGCTACAACTTTGTGAATTACAATAAAAGTATTCATTTCGATGACTATGGCGGTATTTATGAAGATATAAGTGGCAATTGGCATTCGTTGAATATTGGTATTGGTTGGGTTGGAAATAAAATGAAAAGTGATGCCATGAAGAGGTTAGGCTACAAGGCGCAATGAAAAAAAGGTCAGTTTATCCATCGCCAGTCGTTGTTGTCAGCGATTTATTTTTTATCCATAGTCATAAAGATCAGATGATTTCATAGTTTTGCACCTATTAAAATAAGATAGAAGCGCTGAGTCGCATAAAGCTGAACTTTACCGTAATTCACACCTTCCTCAAAGACAATTTGAAATACACACCGGCTGTTCCAAATCGCTATAAAGAATAAATACACCGGTCGCAAAAATTAGAATACTTAAATGAAATTTACTGAGTTTAATTTGAATGAACACCTCATGGAGGCCCTGTCCTACATGGGTTTCAATGAAGCTACACCCATCCAGGAACAGGCAATACCACACATCCTCGAAGGTAAAGATCTTATAGCCAGTGCGCAGACCGGCACTGGAAAAACAGCGGCTTTTTTATTGCCGATACTCCATAAGCTTACCGACAAGCACGATCGCCTGAATACATTGATCATCGTACCTACTCGTGAACTTGCCATACAAATCGATCAGCAGGTGGAGGGATTTTCCTACTTCACACATGTCACTTCGCTGCCTGTTTATGGCGGAGGCGAAGGATCTGATTGGGATAATCAAAAAAGCGCACTGACCAAAGGTGCAGAAATTATCGTCGCTACTCCGGGAAAACTGATTTCACACCTCAATCTTGGATATGTTAATTTTGATCACCTTGAGCACCTTATCCTCGATGAAGCGGATCGTATGCTCGACATGGGCTTTCATGACGATATTCAAAAAATAATAAACCATCTCCCCAAAAAGCGGCAAACGCTGATGTTCAGTGCCACCATGCCTCCTAAGATCAGGGAGCTGGCGAAGAAAATACTCAAGGATCCGGTCGAGATCAACATCGCAATGTCCAAGCCAGCTGCAGGAGTTATTCAGGCTGTATGCTTCGCGCATGAGCACCAGAAAACGCCACTGATCAACTCAATGATTGCAGATAAACCATTGGTGAAATCCATCCTGGTTTTTACTTCTACAAAAAGGAAGGTGAATGAAATTGTTCGGGGTTTGAAGTCAAAGGATTATGTCGTTGAAGGGATATCATCTGATCTGGAGCAATCGGAACGCGAAGAAGTACTGCTAAGGTTCAGGTCAAAAAAGACCCGCGTTCTTGTGGCCACCGACGTGCTGAGCCGCGGTATAGACATCAAGGACATAAACCTGGTCGTAAACTACGATGTGCCGGGTGACGCGGAAGATTACGTGCATCGAATTGGCCGGACGGCCAGAGCCGACACCAAGGGAGTGGCGCTGACACTCGTCACTGAAGATGAAATGTACAAATTTGACCAGATCGAAAAGCTCATTGAGCGCAAAGTACCCCGCGCAAAGTTGCCCGAACGCTTCGGTGAAGGTCCGGAATGGAAAGAAAATCCAAGTCGGCCAAAAAGAAGCTTTGGTGGGGGAAAAGGTGGCCCTAAAGGCGGCCCAAGGAAAGGAAAAAGTAATGATAGAAGTCGCGGGCGACAGGAGAATAAATAGGAATCACTTTCCTCCGGATTTACTAAAAGAAAGGTAAAGCCTTATTTTTCCAAAGTGAATTTTCCCATCCATATAGTTGAATAGCGGTGTAAGTGGCTCCGTGGCGCCAACAGCCTCAATTGCCTTTTTTACCTGGTCCATTTCCAGATCACTTAGGTAAGGTGAAACATCCTTGATTAGCCCCTGCTCCAAAAGAGTCGCCAAATGCCCATAGACTGTGGATTCATGTATTCCGCGAAGCGATGCAATCTCTGATGTTGACTTACCGTCGCGAATCAGTTTCAGGGTTTCAAATTGAGTTTTACCCCGAATACCGGAACTCTTGATATCGGACTTCAGGATGTGTCCGATTATTTCTTCGATAAACACTTCGCCGAATTCTTCCAGTTTAAATTCACCAACACCGGAAATAGCGCCCATTTCCTCACGGGTCACCGGATATTGAGCTGCCATCTCCTTTAAGGTAACATCAGAGAAAATCACGTATGGCGGTACGCCCTTTGAGTCTGCAATCAATTTGCGGAGGTCGCGTAACGCTTCAAAAAGTCCTTCCGCAAATAATTGCTTCTGCGTTTTTTCCGGTTCCTCTTTCACCATTAATTTCCCGACCTCCGGCGAATCATACACCGACACTATTTGAACCTTTCTGCCCTTGAAAAGGACTTCGCGACCTGCTTCTGTAATTTTCAAGACATGGTTCTGGTCGTAGGCTATTTCCAGATAACCGTGATGCAGCATTTGAAGAACAAAGTGCTGCCAATCATCGTAGCTGTGGTCTTTTCCTGCGCCGTAAGTTTTGATTTCATGATACCCCTGCTGAAAGAGATAGCTCTTTTGCGAGCCGCGCAGCACATCGATCAGCGTACCAATGCCAACATTTTCGTTCAGTCGTGCCAGCGCCGAAAGCGCCATTTGCACAATGATGGTGCCATCAGTGGATGTTGGAGGATTTTTGCATACATCGCAATTCCCGCAATTTTCCGGCAGGTCTTCCCCAAAGTAGGTGAGCAGAATTTTGCGCCGGCATACTGCCGCTTCAGCGTACTGCTGAATCCTTTTTAACTTGGCAAGTTGAATATCCTTTAGCTTACTTTCTTCGCAAAAACTGCGTAATATCATCACATCGCGGTAGCTGTAAAACATCACCGTTTCGCAGGGCAGACCATCCCTGCCGCCCCTTCCGATTTCCTGATAGTAGCCTTCGATATTTTTTGGCAGATTGTAATGAATGACAAACCGTATGTTGGATTTGTCGATTCCCATGCCGAAAGCGATGGTTGCGACAATGATATTTACTTTGTCCTTTTTAAAATCCTCCTGGACTTTGGTGCGAATTTCCTTTTCCATTCCAGCATGGTAGGACGCAGCGCTGAATCCATCGAATTCGAGTTTTTCTGCAACCTCCTCGCATGAGTTGCGACTGAGGCAGTAAATAATGCCCGATTCTCCATGATGGCGGCTGAGAATTTTTTTCACCTCGCGGTAAACTTTCTGGCCAGGTTTCACCTGCAGACTAAGATTAGGCCGGTTGAAAGAGCCGAGGAAAACTTCGGGATCAGTAAGCTTTAATTGTGTCACAATATCCCGTCGAGAAATTTTATCGGCAGTAGCTGTGAGCGCTATCACCGGTGATTGCGGCCATTGCTTTTTAATAATGCCCAACCGGCCGTATTCCTCACGGAAATCATGTCCCCAGACCGAAATGCAATGGGCCTCATCAATAGCAAAACCACTGATATTGGCCTCTTTCAGGATATTGAACATAGGCTGGCTAAGAAACCGCTCCGGCGAAAGATAAAGGAGTTTCAGTTTTCCGTTATCGAGCTTTTGCAATGCATCTGCTTCCTGATCTTTATCGATGGTGCTGTTGATGAAAGCTGCGGGAATTCCATTGGCAACCAACCCTTCCACCTGATCTTTCATGAGCGCTATCAGAGGCGAGAGCACGATGAATGTCCCGTCCATCAGCATCGCTGGTACCTGGAAACAAATGGACTTTCCGCCACCGGTAGGCATAATCACCAGGCAGTCCTTTTTGCCAAGCACGTTCTGGATTATTTCCAACTGCATAGGCCGGAAGCCATCATAGCCAAAGTATTTTTTGAGGATGTGGGCCGGTGTACTCATTTTACATTTCGGATCAACGCTAACACCACGCGAATTCAGCCTAATAAAACTTTATCTTCCTCGCCGCATAAGCCACCATGCGAAGTAGCATGAAGCCATGGCTGAACCGCGAAATATTGGTTTCGCCATATACACGTTCACGGTAGCGTATAGGTAAATCGACGATTTTCAGGTTAAGTTTATAAGCGCCGAAAATCAGGTCGAAATCACCGAACGGATCGAACTCGCCGAAGAATGCACGATTTTTTACCAGCTTTTCATAGTCCTTGCGGAATATCACTTTCGTGCCGCATAGGGTGTCTTTGATCGGCTGCTCCAAAAGCCAAGAAAACATCATGCTGAAAAACTTATTTCCAAAAAGGTTCAATATGCGCATGGCATTTTTTTCCATAGGATAAACGAGTCGCGAGCCATTGATAAATTCGCCTTTGTTCTGCCTTATCGCCTCGTAAAATGCCGGTAAATCTTCGGGCGGCACCGTCAGGTCGGCATCGAGGATCATCAGGATGTCACCCGTGGCCATTCCAAAACCCTTTCGTACTGCATCACCCTTGCCTTTGCCAGACTGCTGGGCGATTTTTATATCCCATTCGGGAAATTTGGAAGGAAGCTGCTGCATCTGCTCCCAGGTATCGTCGGTTGAGTTTCCCTCGACAAACAGTATTTCCTGATGTTTTCCAAACCTGGGCATCCGCCGGAGGGCATTTTCCAGGTTGCCACTTTCATTCCGTGCGGGTATCACAATGGTTGTGCTGTAGCCTGGCTCTGGCAGCGGCGTCATAGGTCTGGCAAAAATATACTGGTTCAGGCACAGCTTGTTGATCAGCGGCAATCGCGCCAGGAATTTGTTTAAAACCCATGAAAGGATTGGGATATTTACTGGCAAAAGTATCCGTCGTGAAGTGCGGTATGTTTCAAATCCAGCTAAGTAGAGGAATGTTTGCAGGTCGCGGCGTGTCAGCCAGTTTTGTCTGGGTGATTTCTGCTTCACTCCGACCCATTCGCCCAATAGTAGCAACGGTTCCCAAAGGAAATTGTAATAATTTATAATAATGTGGGTCTTTGGATGGCATACCGATTTCAAGGAATTGAACACCTGAAGCACATCCACAAAATATCCTGTAGCATGAGTGAGAACAATCGTATCGAACTTCCCAGGTAATTCGATTTCACCGGCATCCTGCTCATAAAAATCTATGTCTGGAAACAACGCTTTGGCCCTTTTAATCATCTCCGGGGAAAAGTCTATACCGACTTTTTTGCTGCCGTTCATCATAGAGAGCATTTCACCGTTGCCGCACCCTACTTCCAACACCGTATCTTCTTCAGGGATGAAATAATTGCAATACCGTACGATGTCGTCCCAGAAATAGGAGTATCGCTTCCGGTATTTTTCCAAACGAGGCGCCAACTTATTGAAATGATTCAGGAATCCTTGTCTGCGCGAACTATCTGCTATGGTGCTGTGGCCTGTCACTTTCCGGTTTACTTTTAATTCAATTCATATAAATAGGCAGGATAATTTTCTCCGACCTGGTGGATGAGTTTCAGTTTCCCCGGAAAAGCCTGGTTGATAGCTTCCAGATAGCGGCGTTCGGTAGTGATTACGGCGCTGTTAGGATCGTCGGGGTTGGCTCGAAGGTTGGCCATAATTACGTGGGTCACTTTGGCATCCTTGAGTATTGTGTACAATTCGGTGGGGTCTTGCGAAGGTAGTCTGTATATTCCATGGAAGTTTCTTCCTTTACTGTATATGAACGCCATTCCTGGCTTCCTGCAAGCAACAAAGGCTGATTTGGGAAGGTTTTTATCCACCCATTCGGCCATGGTCAGATAGTTGATCCAGTCATCAGCAAATCCATAAAACCTGTCACCAGCCATATAGTTGCTGAGTACTGTAATTTGCTTTGGAACTTTCTCCAGGGAGCGGAAGAGATTTGCTACCATGAGTATTCCTACCAACGCGATCAATATAAAGGCATATTTTCTCAGTGAGCCGATAAATAATTTATATAA
>JBGSYX010000426.1:0-2909 GCA_041750735.1 Cyclobacteriaceae bacterium | reverse complement strand
ATTCTCCGGAGCGTATGGCTGTAGCGAATGCTCTCATATGTTCAAGCACGGAATTAATATCCGGCATGACATCTTTTCCATCAACAACAATCGGAGTATTCGAAATATTGCGGAGTGCCACATGAAGCACTGCTCTGTTTTCGGTTGTGTTAATTTTTTGTCCGGAGAACATCGTATCGCGCGCAGTCTCAACATGTGCTTCTCTGGCGAGAGAGAATAAAAGCGATAATGTTTCTGCCGTAATGCGATGTTTGGAATAATCTATATAGAGATCACCCGCGTTTACCGTAAATTTTTCAGCTCTGGCGTTATCCAGTGTGAACAAATCACGCATATGAATGGACTGCATTGCAGATTGATGTTTTTTTAATGCGGTGATTGCAGAAAGGTTGGAAAACAGCATAGTATTACATGAACGTTTTAATTATTTTTGCCGGACTGTTAATTGCTGTTATTTCGAATTCTCCGCAGGCGTGAGGAATAAATACACTATGTCCAGTACCAACGGTTACAGAACCACCCACTGTCTCTACCTCAATTTCCCCGCTTTCAACAAATAAATGCGCAAATGTATCAGTACAGGAATCCGTGGTTTTTGCGTCGACAGTTAACATATCAACGTTATATATTTGGGTTCGCAATAGTTCATTCCCTTTCTGGACGAATGTAGCATGAGCAATATCGTTATGTTCAGGATCGGTATCTATAGCAGCAAAATAGTCATCGATATGAATCTCGCGAATATCACCGGAATCTTTTATTTTCCCCTGATCGAATGAACGGATGGTACATTCCGGATCCATAACATCCTGTTGTACTTCATAAATGACATTTCCGGGACTGCCCGGAAGTGTGTTTTCTTCCCAGGAATGATGAATGCCGCCTTGTGATAGATCGATTATTGAATTTTTCTTTGCATCATGCACATTAACAAATTGCCAGGGATTCTCAGCTTTGACGAATGCCATAGCTTCAGCGCGTGCTACCGTGAGCGGAATACTTCCGGATTTTATTTTTGTACTTATTTCCCGCATATGGGTGTTGATTTTATGGCAGACGCGTTTGTATTCCTGAATATCAACGCCCCGTTTAACACCGAACGTGAGACGGCCGTCTTGTAAATAATACCAAGACTCAGCTTTTGGCTTCCAACGGGAATGTGTTTCATGCGGACGCAAATGGAGTTGAAAAGAATTACCACTTGCTTGGTTTAATTTAACCAAGAGCGGCATACCATGATACGTTTCCATTACTTTTTTACCCACAAATTCTTCCCCATTGTTTTTGATGAAATCTGCGATCGTACTGTATCCGGAGCCTGCCTGTAGGTGAAAATGTTCAGATACAGTTTCTGGTTTATCGGCAAATCCCAATTCCGGAATAAAATCAGGATTGTTGGAATCGGTAATAGTTAATGCCAGCTTGGAACCGCCAAACAGTTCATAACTTTGACCAATTTTCTTCCCTTCCAGGAATGGCACGGTATTCCATTTTTTGAGTTGACAAATATAGTTGCCACCCCAGGTGGGTTGTTCAATGAGTTTAGTAATAATCAGGTATGGTCTTTTTGTATCCATTATTTATCCCTTCTTTTTACCACCGAGTGATTCTATTTTGGTAACTAATTCATTCATTTTTACTGACAGAATTTCGGCCGTGTCTGCTTCAATATTAAGCCGCAAGAGCGGCTCTGTTTTAGAAGCACGGATATTAAACCAAAAGTCTTTATACCAGACACTTACTCCGTCCAATTCGTCTTTTGATACTGCGTCCGTAAATCCGGTTCGGATAGCGTCTACCACACTCGGAATATCTGCCACAACGAAATTTATTTCGCCACTGGCCGGATATATATCCAATTCATCAACCATGGCTGATAGTTTTTTTCCTTCTGTAGAAAGGAGAGATAATACCATCAACGCTGTCAGTACACCGCTTTCTGCTGAAAAGAAATCACGATGGTAATAATGTCCGGAATGCTCCCCGGCAAAAATAGCATTTGTCTGCTTCATATACGTTTTGATATAGCTGTGTCCTACCCTAACTCTTTGGCTTTTTCCGTTTGTCTCGGCTATAACTTTTGGCACAACCCTACCGCAGATAGCATTGTAGAGAATTGTTTCCCCCGGATGTTTATTTAGGATATAGCGTGACAACAGTGCAGTAGTAATAGTTCCCGAGATGGTTCTGCCTTTATCGTCTATCAGAAACATCCGGTCTGCGTCGCCATCAAATGTTAATCCAACATCTGCGTGGACTTCATTTACTTTCGCGATGAGATCTGCGTTATTTTTTTCAATCAGCGGATTGGGTACGTGATTCGGGAAGTGGCCATCCGGTTCCGCATAAAGGTAACTTATAGAAAACGGAAGTCCCTGGAATACTTTTTGTACTAACACTCCCCCCATGCCGTTACCGCCGTCAACGACTACGTTTAATGGTTTTAAGGCGTTAAGGTCGATGAGCGATAAAATCTTATCACGCCATTCATCTTGAAGATCAATTTCCGTAACTGTTCCCGCTTTATCTGAAGGTGGGAGTGGACCTTGACTCAATAAGTCACGAACCGTATAGAGTCCACTGTCGCTGGTAACTGCCACAGGTCCGCGTTTAACAACTTTTAACCCGTTATACTCAGGAGGATTATGAGATGCAGAAATCATGAGAACCAAATCGTAGGGTTTTGTGCCGGCAATAAAATAGGCCATTTCGGTTCCGCCTAAACCGGCATCAAAAACATTTACTCCCAGTGACGTAAATACAGAGACCATGGCATCACGAATTTCCTGCCCTGATAAACGCATATCCCTGACAATGGCTACAGTTTGCGGTTGGAAATGTCGGACAATAGCATGAGCAATTTGGGTGGCTACTTCTCCGTTCAGCTGATTGGGATATGTACCGCGGAC
>JBGSYX010000425.1:0-7854 GCA_041750735.1 Cyclobacteriaceae bacterium | reverse complement strand
GAGGATTTATCCTCCTTTTTCTTTTAATAAAAACTGCGTTGAATCTGATCATCTGGATCATTGGTCCTTTTTCTTATTCCTTATAAATGGTCACCGTTACTTTTATATATTGCAGGACAGTTTGTCCTTGATATGGCCTGGGTGAATGCCGGTCTTCAATATCCCGCTGTGTCTCCAATCTGTCCGCCATCCAGGCCCTGATTTAAATGGATTTTTGACACTATTTATCCGGAAACACTATGTACCTGATTTTCGATACCGAAACCACTGGATTACCAAAAAACAAGCAAGCGCCTCTTACGGATTTTGATAATTGGCCTAGGCTGGTTCAGATGGCTTGGCAACTGCACGACCACACCGGAAAATTGCTCGCCAACGAGAATCATATCGTTCGGCCTGATGGATTCACCATTCCTTTTAATGCGGAAAAAATCCATGGTATATCAACACAGCAAGCGTTGAAGGAAGGCAAACCGCTTGCCGATATACTTGACCTTTTCGTTAGTGATATTGAGAAAACGAAGCTTATCGTAGGACATAATATACTGGACTTCGATCTGAAAATAGTAGGTTCAGAGTATCTGAGAATGGGAAAACAAAATCCATTAGCTCATGTCCTGGCTATCGATACGCAGTTGGAATCAACAGAGTATTGCGCGCTTCCTGGCGGGCGTGGTGGCCAATTCAAGTGGCCAACGCTTCTGGAGCTGCATACCAAATTGTTTGGCGAAGGATTTGCCGATGCACACGACGCCGCTTATGATGTTATGGCAACCGGGCGGTGTTTCTTCGGGCTCATCAAGGAAGGCATCCTGAAACCTTTTGATAACACCAAACCAGATTCAATAATCTATGAAGCGCCGGTACTCAGTGATGCTAATTTTGCCAAAAAGCAGGAATCAAAACCACGATTTGTAGAATCAGCCCAAATTCATCGCGAGGTTACAACGCCTTTTTGTCATCTACATGTACACTCACAATATTCGGTACTACAGGCTACGCCAAACATCAAGGGAATCATAAAAAGTGCCAAAGACTGTAATATGCCGGCGGTAGCATTAACCGATCTTGGTAACATGTTCGGCGCATTCAAGTTTGTCAAGGAGGCATTATCAAAGGACATTAAGCCCATACTTGGCTGTGAATATTATGTGGCTGAGGAACGGCTTAAACTGAAATTTACAAAAGACGACCCTGACAAAAGATTTACCCAAGTACTGCTTGCTAAAAACAAAGATGGGTACCACAATCTGGCAAAATTGAGCTCTTTGGGATTTACAGAAGGATCATACGGTCTTTATCCACGGGTCGACAAGCAACTTATTGAAAAATATTCGGATAACCTCATTGCGCTATCCGGTAGCATGAGTGGAGAAATCCCGAACTTGATACTCAATGTCGGAGAGCACCAGGCAGAGGACGCCCTTAAATGGTGGATCCGCGTATTCGGTGAAGATTTTTACATAGAACTTTTGAGGCACGGGTTGGAAGAGAATAAACGCGTAAACGATGTTCTCCTGCATCTTGCTGATAAGTATGATGTAAAGGTGATAGCGGCGAATGATGTGTACTACCTTAGCCAGGAGGATGCCAATGCGCACGATATCCTTTTGTGTGTGAAGGAAAACGAATTGCAGTCCACGCCAATCGGCAGAGGGCGCGGCACCAGGTATGGCTTTCCCAATAAGGAATATTACTTCAAAACCCAGGAACAGATGAAAGAACTGTTCAGGGATCTTCCCCAGGCTATTGAAAACATCAATGAACTTGCAAATAAAGTAAGTAGTTATCAGCTCGACCGGGAAGTCCTGCTCCCTGCTTTCACTATTCCCGAAGGATTCCAAACCGAAAATGACTATCTACGCCATTTGACCTATGAAGGAGCCAAAGAGAAGTATGGAGAGATCACTCAGGAAGTGCGGGAACGTCTCGATTTCGAACTTGAAACCATAAAAAGCACCGGCTATCCGGGGTATTTTCTCATTGTTCAGGACTTTACAACACAAGCCAGGAAAATGGGTGTCTCTGTTGGGCCCGGGCGCGGTTCGGCTGCTGGCTCGGCTGTGGCCTACTGTATTGGTATTACTAATGTGGATCCTATCAAATATGATCTGCTGTTTGAACGATTTCTGAATCCTGACCGTGTTTCACTTCCTGATATTGACATCGACTTTGATGATGAGGGTCGGAGTAAAATCATCGATTACGTCGTGAAAAAATACGGCCAGAACCAGGTGGCACAGATCATTACCTATGGTACAATGGCAGCAAAAACCTCCATTCGCGATGCGGCCAGGGTAATGGAATTACCACTATCGGAATCAAATAGCCTCGCAAAGCTCATTCCGGAACGCCCCGGAATGACATTGGAAAAAGCCTATAAGGAAGTCCCGGAATTAGACGAAATAAGTAAGAGCAAGACAAAAGAAGCCGAAATATTGAAGCAGGCAAAAGTACTCGAGGGATCAGTGCGCAATACAGGTCTTCATGCCTGTGGGGTCATAATTACTCCCGATGACATCACTAAATATATACCGGTATGTACCTCCAAAGATTCTGAACTGTTCGTTACCCAGTTTGACAACAGCGTGGTAGAAAGCGCGGGTATGCTCAAGATGGATTTTTTAGGGCTTAAGACACTGTCTATCATTAAGACTGCCCTGGAAAATATCAATAAACGCCATGGGGTTCAAATCGATATTGACAAAATACCCCTGGACGACCCACTGACATTTGAACTATACCAAAAAGGCCAGACTAACGGTACATTCCAGTTTGAAAGCGCCGGGATGCAAAAGCATCTTCGTGCACTGAAGCCTGACAAATTCGAGGATCTCATAGCCATGAACGCGTTGTATCGTCCCGGCCCAATGGAATACATCCCGAATTTTATAAAGCGGAAACACGGCGAAGAACCCATTGCGTTTGATATACCTGGTATGGAAGAATACCTTGCCGAAACCTACGGCATCACTGTGTATCAGGAGCAGGTGATGTTGCTATCTCAAAAACTGGCCAATTTCACCAAAGGTGAAGCCGACGTACTTCGCAAGGCTATGGGTAAAAAAATCCTGGCAATGTTGGAGAAGCTAAAACCCAAATTTATCGAAGGTTGCAAAGCCAATGGCCATGATGTCACAGTGGCTGAGAAAGTATGGAAAGATTGGGAAGCATTTGCAGCATACGCGTTTAACAAGTCACACTCCACCTGCTACTCGATTGTAGCCTATCAGACAGCTTACCTCAAGGCACATTATCAGGCTGAATACATGGCCTCCGTTCTCACGCATAACCAAAATCAGATTGAGAAAATCACCTTCTTCATGGACGAATGCCGCCATCTGGGTGTAAAAGTCCTGGGGCCGAGTGTAAATGAGTCAGGGACCAATTTTGATGTGAATAAAAATGGAGAAATACGGTTCGGGCTTGCCGCCATCAAAGGAGCCGGAGAGGCCGCCGTAGAAGCTATTATAAAAGAGCGAACTCATGGACATTTCACAGATATTTATGACTTCTCCAGGAGAGTAAACCTGCGGGCTGTGAACAAAAAGACGTTTGAATGCTTCGCCCAGGCCGGCGCTTTCGATTGTTTCGAAAGTCACCATCGCCGACAGTTCATGATCGACAATGACGGCACCTTAATCGAAAAACTGATCCGCTATGGAAATAAGGTGCAATCTGAAGAACAAACCACACAACAAAACCTGTTTGGCGATACAAAGGGTATGCATGTGCCTCCACCCAAGGTGATCGACTGCGAACCATACGGTGAACTGGAGAAGCTTAAAATAGAGAAAGAGGTAGTGGGATTCTATATCTCGGGCCATCCGTTGGATCAGTTCAAATTTGAAATCGATACCTTTACGCATAACACGTTATCGGATCTTAAGGATATTGAAAATCGGATCGGAAGCGACATTTCCGTGGCCGGAATCGTAACGGAGGTGGCACATAAATTTACTAAAACAGGCAAACCTTTCGGGATCATGACCATAGAAGGCTATGACGACAGCCATACCTTCTACCTGTTTTCTGACGACTACGTGAAGTTCAAAGAATTCATGGTCGTAAACTGGTTTTTATTCATTAAGGGGATCGTCACTACTAAACAGTGGGGCGATCAGCAGCCGGAATTTAAAATCAACAGCATCCAGTTGCTCAGCGAGATCCGTGACAAACTCAGCAAATCGGTGGATGTAAATATCCGGGTGCAGGATGTGAATGAATCGATCATACTCCAAATAGAATCGATACTCCAGCGCAACCCTGGTAACTGTTCGTTGAAATTCAACCTTTACGATGAAAGTGAGAACATAACTGTCGATTTGTTGTCGCGGAAATTCAGGGTGAGCCCAAATAATGACCTCATCCAGGCCCTCGAGGAAATCCCAGCCGTCGAGTTCCGGGTCAGGTGATGCCATGTCGCTGTGTCAGCATATTCCAAACAATCGTGTGCGATTTGTCGTTTCGGTTACATACTGGTCATTCCCGTCTGACAATTCGACCTGAAAAAAGTTTTAGTACTATATTTGTGACCGTTAAAATCAAAAAATATTATTATGGCAAAACCAATAGAAATTACCGACTCCAACTACAACGAAGTGCTTTCTTCAAACCTTCCGGTCCTTGTGGATTTTTGGGCAGAATGGTGCGGTCCCTGTAAGATGATCGGGCCCGTAGTAGAGCAGCTTGCTGGTGAATATGATGGCAAAGCCGTCATCGCCAAGGTAGATGTGGATTCGAATCCTGAGATTTCAGCAAAATTCGGCATACGAAGCATACCAACACTCTTGTTCTTCAAGAACAACCAAATTGTTGACAAACAGATCGGCGCGGTGCCGAAAGCTGTACTGGCTAAAAAATTGGACGCTCAGATCAACTGATCAGGCAGAAACAAACTGCCTTTCTTTCAGGTGGCATAGCATCTCGTTGGTGATTCCATCGAGATTATATGCCACTTTCCATTTCCAGTCAGCGCGCGCCACACTATCGTCGATACTGTCGGGCCACGAAGCGGCTATCTGTTGGCGAAAATCAGGACGGTATTCAACGATAAATTCCGGAATGGATTTTCTGATACTTTCTGAAATTTCCCGGGGAGAAAAGCTAACGCCTGCGAGGTTGTAACTCGTTCTCACGCTCAGGCTGGAGGCAGGAGCTTCCATCAACTCGAGTGTGGCTCTCACGGCATCTTCCATAAACAACATCGGCAAGTGGGTGTTTTCTCCAATCGGACAGGTAAAACTTCCTGTCTTTAGCGCTTCATGGTAAATCTCCACGGCATAGTCAGTGGTGCCTCCACCTGGCAGGGATTTATAGCCAATAAGCCCGGGGTAGCGAAGGCTACGGACATCGAGATCGTACTTTTCATGGTAATAAGCGCAAAGTTTTTCGCCAGCAACTTTGGTCACGCCATAAATCGTATTTGGATTCATAATGGTTTCCTGAGGGGTATTTACTTTTGGCGAATCCGGTCCGAAAACGGCAATAGAACTCGGCCAATAGACTTTCCTGATCTGCTGATCCCTGGCGATTTCCAGCACATTCATAAGACCATCCATATTCACCCTCCAGGCCAGCTGTGGGGATTTCTCAGCATTGGCGGACAAAATAGCCGCTAAGTGATATAATTGAGTGATTTTGTTTACTCTGATTAGCTCAGCAAGCTTTTTCGAATCTGTCACATCGAGTGCCGTAAATCTGCCCTGAAAGTTACTATCAAGCGGATCATGAAGATCAGTTGCTATTACGTTATCACTACCATACATTTCCTGTAAACTTGCGACAAGCTCAGTTCCTAACTGTCCCAATGCACCAGTAACCAATATTTTTTCCATACTCAATATGCCCGGTTAATTCAAATGAGGAATACCCACTCACCCTAATGCAAAATTAGTCAAAATTTGTAATAGTTTTAATTTGTATTGAAATGCGGCCTGTTGTTTGAAATAAATTCAACAAAAATGGATAATTTTGAAATATATTAAATTTTATTATAGAATTTTCATTGGCAGTAACTCAGATATTGAAAATGAAATATGCCTAATTGGGCCATAATTGAAATTTACTTTTGCCAGACACGTATTTTTAAAAATAATACATTTAACCCATCCCTAAGTTGCCATGTACGAAACCCTCAAACCCGATCTCATCGCCGAACTCGATTCCATAAAGCAAGCCGGACTTTATAAAAAGGAACGAATTATTACTACACCTCAGGGCGCACTCATCAAGACCAGCGATGGGAAGGAAGTGATAAATTTTTGTGCGAACAATTACCTTGGACTCTCTGCGCATCCTAAAGTAATCGATGCCGCTAAAAAAGCGATCGATTCCCATGGATTTGGTATGTCATCGGTGAGGTTTATTTGCGGCACACAGGACATTCATAAGCAACTCGAGCAAAAAATATCGGAGTTTCTCCATACGGAAGACACGATCTTATATGCAGCGGCCTTTGATGCCAACGGTGGCGTTTTCGAACCACTTTTCGGAGCAGACAGTGCCATTATTTCCGATGAACTGAACCATGCTTCCATTATCGACGGAGTGCGGCTATGCAAAGCGGAGCGATATCGCTACAAACACAATGATATGGCTGATCTGGAGGAAAAACTTCGTGAGGCACAAAATGCACGACACCGTATCATAGTAACGGATGGCGCTTTTTCCATGGATGGCACCATAGCCCAGCTTGACAAAATATGTGATCTGGCCGACAAGTATAAATCGCTCGTGATGACGGATGAATGCCATGCTACAGGTTTTATTGGGAAAACGGGCCGCGGTGTACCGGAATATCGGGGAGTACTGGGCAAAATAGACATTATAACCGGCACCCTCGGCAAGGCGCTGGGTGGGGCATCGGGAGGATTTACCAGTGGTAAAAAAGAAATTATAGAACTGCTAAGACAACGTTCGCGCCCATACCTTTTCTCCAATACATTGGCCCCATCGATCACAGGCGCTTCCATAGTTGTACTGGATTTGCTCAGCTCTACCACAGACCTTCGCGACAAGCTGGAAAAAAATACAGTTTATTTCCGCGAACAGATGACCAATGCCGGCTTCAGTATAAAACCGGGTGTGCATCCAATCGTTCCTATCATGCTGTTTGAGGCTCCGTTAGCGCAACAATTTGCTGAAAGACTGCTTGCCAAGGGCATTTATGTCATCGGGTTTTACTACCCGGTCGTGCCTCAAGGTCAAGCGCGGATACGTGTCCAAATTTCCGCTGTACACGAAAAAGAACATCTCGACAAAGCCATCCGCGCATTCATCGAAGTTGGAAAAGAGCTTGGTGTGTTGAAATGACATTATACATGCATTGGGATTACTAAAAAACAGGCGCCGGTTGCATTTGGCTCCGTAACACCTTTATTCCCGAAAACCCGAAACTTGCGAGTAAACCTCAAGCCATATTCATGGTAAGGGGTTTTCAGAGTTCAGTAACAACGAGGTTGCGCCACTTAACTTTTATTCCACCACCATCATGGATTTGCAACGCAATTGATCCGTTTCCTTCACCGATTTTCTGGTCTTTAAGTGTGATCATTTCTGTCCCGTTTATCCAGGTAGTTACTACGTCGTCTACTACACGGATTTTCATCTTATTCCAGGCGCCGTCCTTCTGAGCTTTACTTTTTGACTTATCCGGCTGTATGATCCAGCCGCGGCCATACGATTCATAGATACCGCCACTTTCACCTCCGCTGGGTTCTACTTCAGCCTGCCAGCCTGTGATTTTTGTGCCCTCGATGGTTGACCTGAAAAACACGCCGCTATTGCCGTTTGCCAAAAGGAAGAACTCCAGTTCGAGCTCGAAATTTTTATAGAACTTTTCGGTGGCAAGAT
>JBGSYX010000424.1:0-1998 GCA_041750735.1 Cyclobacteriaceae bacterium | reverse complement strand
GAACTGCTTCGGGACTCAAAACAGCGTTGTCAAAGTCATCGTTTGAGAATGATGTAAATGATTGAACAACTAGACCTTAAACCTTAAATAAGCGCAATTATAATAGGAGATAAACTTCCTAAGATTTTTCTAACAATCGCTATCAAACAAATTATTGGCTAAGAAATTAGGCGAGCCTCTCCTATATTTATAGTTGCTCGTTTTCAAATTGTATGGTTTTCGCTCTTAAAGTATCCTTTGGTTCGGTGTTAAAATGAGCTCACGGTTGCATTGTGCAAACGGCTGCCCAGGAAAAATGGTTTATGTAAAGACAAAGCTTTTGAGCATCTCGGAAAATGTGAGCATACTCTTCATCTTTTTGTTGTATCCTATAAACCGGTAACAGATTTTACGACTGGTCTTTATGATCAGACAGGGAATGTTGATAAAGGTGTTCACAAACCTTTTGAATTCCATTCGTACTATGGCTTTTCCCAACGGCCGATAAGGTATCAGCAGCCCGTACCAGGCTTTCAGGTTCCAGGCCAGGGATGCGATGACCATATATGCCCAGTTGGAAATCAAATTATCCGAAGGTGTGTGAAGCGCCCTTGCACCGTTCTTTAACTGTTCGATATCATTTTCGTGATCAGCCCGATCTCGGTAAAATTCGATGATCTCACTGGCAGAACGCTGATCGTCATTGGTGATGTAGAAAAAATAGCGGTCATTATTAAATAATGGCACATTGCCACGGATGACATTGAGTTTCTTTTTCAATACGATCATCCGATAGGTTTTTTGGCATTTTCCCGGCTGATACGAAAACTCGGCCATATATTCGGATTCGGTCTGGATATTTTTGAATTTACGACGTTTGACTACTTGATCTTTGACATTTATAGGCCGTTTACGCTCTTTGGTTTTTACTGTATATTTCTTGTCTCTTTCAAAGAGTTGCCATTCTGATTCAGCGATACTGTCAGCAATTTTAATCAGATTTGCCCTGGCATCCATACCGAAAACAAAAATACAGCGCTCAGCCCAACGGTCAAAATTGCTTGTCAGACTGAAATCGGTGTCCCCGCGCACATACACCTTTGTAAAAACATCCAATACCAGATCCAGCCCTTTATCGATCCAAATTGCAGAATCGGTATGAGATGGAACATTGCCAGGCCGATTGACAATATACAGAGGCTCTCTTGTACCGGCCAATGAAACCACCAGGGGATGATAGCCCCACTGGCCATTGTAAGAGATATCCATCCCCTCCTTGCATTCGCCAGTGGTTGGGGTAATGGTGCCATCAACATTGAGAATGGCCTCTTTTTTAAATTGCGATGATTGCATAAGCCAGATATGCTTGCGGATACCGTTTACAATATCCATCAACAGGATAATATCCTCCTGATCGAACCGCCTGAGATAATCTCCTGCCGTGGTCGGATCAGGAATGATTTGAGCTCCCAACGCATTGAGGAATGCCTCATCGTTTCGCCGTAGATCAATATCCTCCAGACAGGTGCCACCTGAAAGAATATTATAAGCAATGTTCAGGATGTGATCGGATTCATGATAGGGGACATGGCGTTTGAGTAGTTCGAGCTTGCTGTTGATCTCATCAGGTAGTCCCATCTTTTGAACCATTTGGTGAATGATCCCGATGCCGCCACAGGAAATCCCGCTATGGCGACCGTCAATATCGTAATGTATATTGGAACCATTAAGCATAGGGCGAGGTTGATCTTCCCAATTTCTTTTCTTGAGCTTTTTAGTGATTTTTCTTTTACGTTTCTCTAATTTTTTATGTGTATCTCTTCGCACTTGAAATGCTCCTTTCTGACATATAGCCTGAAAGGAACTATACACTATAACATGTTGAAAGTAAAGAACAATAGTGCTAATTGTGGCAATTATTTAACATCAATTACGCTTGTTTTAGGATTAAAAGGCGGGAAAAGCCGTAAGGGGGCTGAGGCCGCCATGAGCCACACCGCAAGCCTTTCCGGAAACGGC
>JBGSYX010000423.1:0-1774 GCA_041750735.1 Cyclobacteriaceae bacterium | reverse complement strand
GTGGAAGGGGCCGAGTACTCACCAGGACTGGCACAACTGGCCGGGTGGGGCTGGAATGCTGATAATCCCTCAGACCCGGGAGCTTTCCCGACCTATAAAGGCAGGACCCGGAAAATAGATTTCGCCATCAACGGTTATTACAAAATTGGCAAAGATCATGAGGAAGCCTGGCGGCACATCCGTCGGCTGTTTTTCGGGTTTATTTATAAAGCAGTCTACTATGGGCAGCGAATGGATAAACGCTCGCGCCGAGGTCATGCGGATGGAGTTTTGAAGTATATCCGCAATGAGCTGGGTGTCCATGTGCCGGATCCGGAGGTTGATGTCTGAATGATATCCGAGAAATTAATGGCCACCTGTAAATAAATTTGCACAAAAATATTTGTTTTTGCTCCCACGTATGCTATACTATATTTGTTCCAGCAGTGGGAGAGGAGCAGCCTTATGGGCCTCGTTCATTTTTTACATGGTAACCCCGATCCTCCCGAAGGTGATGAGGGGAATTCTATTCGATGCCCGAACGAGAATTGCAGGAAAAAGATAAAGAAAGCCCTGCTAATGAATGGGAAAAAAGTGTGCCCGAATTGTAAAAAACCTTTACCTGCTTCTTTGCTCAAGAAAATTGAGGGCAGAAAATAAGGAGCAAAACAGAGGAAGTATTTGAACGATAGTCTGATCAAAGACATCGGTCGCTCATATATCGTTTCATCCTTACTGCCAGCAAGTTTTTTCTCCATGCTGGCAGTGTTTATTTTTCGTCGGTTTCTGCCTTCATTTTCAGACATCACTACACAGAACCAGACCGTTGTGTTAAGTGTTGGAATTTTAATACTGGCATTCTCCATGTGGCTGGCGTTTTTGCTGTACAGCAGTGTGGATTTTGTTTTCAAATTATATGAAGGGTACTATTTCCCGTTCTTTCTTAGAATTCCCCTGCAATATCTGCACTATCGATTACAACGATTCCATTTGCGTAAATATTTTGAATATAAAGAATTGAAAGGTCGGATCCCGAAGATTATAAATAATAAGCAGAAAGCGGAAGCTGAGAATAGATTGGATATTCTCGACCGGATGTCAAAGCACGAATTGCTGGAATTTGAAATTGCTGGTCCGATCTCCGATAATTGGAAGACCTTTTTACCAACAACCCTTGGAAATATACTGGCGGCCAGCGAATTATACGCCTATGAAAAGTATAGTCTGAATGGAGCCATGTTATTTCCCCGCATGTCCATGATTTTTCCTCCAGAATTTGTTGCTGCCCTGGAAGAAAAAAACAACCAGGTGGTCTTCATCCTGAATTCGTCCTTGCTGGCATATTTAATTGGCGTTATGTCAATTCTTATTGGGAGCGTTGGAATGATAAATGGATCGCAATGGCCGCAACCTGCCTGGGATATACTCCAGATCATACAGGGGTATTTACAACCCCGGTACACTCTCACAACTGCGTATGGTTACCTTGTTAGCGGATCAGTTATTCTGGTTTTGGGGTATGTAATTTACCGAATGAGTATCAGCGCAGTCAAAGAATATGCACTGTTCATTCGGACAAGTTTCGATCTGTATCGGTTCAGGATATTAAGAGCAATGAACCATCCCGTGCCAACAAGTCTTGAACAAGAGAAACTGGTTTGGGACACGATCAGTCAGTATTTGATTACTGGTGACAGGCTGGGTGAAATTCATTTTAATTATCAGTTACAAAAAGAATTGGAACCCTTACCTGCTGAAAAGAAAAAAAGATTCGGGATATTTTAACTATCTCGGT
>JBGSYX010000422.1:0-3664 GCA_041750735.1 Cyclobacteriaceae bacterium | reverse complement strand
CCTTCGGTCTAGCCTTCCTGGAAACCATTGCAAATCCATATATACTTTCGATGGGCGACCCATCCAATGCCACACGGCGTTTGAATCTGGCTCAGTCGTTCAATCCATTAGGTTCCATTTTAGGTATGACCGTTGCCTCCAATTATATTCTAAACTCCCTCGACTCGGAAAAAGTCGGAGCAGCTGTATTTCCTACACTCAGCGAAGTAGAAAAGGCCATAATCCGTACGCACGACCTTGGTATCATCAGAAATCCCTATGTGATTCTAGGATTATTTGTTCTGATTATGTTTTTGGTAATTCTTATTGTAAAGCTTCCCAAGACAGAGCATGGCGGAAAAGTTAATGTGGGCGATTCGTTCAGAAGGCTTTTTAAAAATAAGCACTACATGGAAGGTGTTTTTGCACAGGTATTTTACGTCGGGGTGCAGATCATGTGCTGGACGTTTATTATTCAGTACGCTGAAAATCTTGGAATCCCCAAAGAAACTGGCCAGCGATACAATATTGTCGCTATGGCAATATTCATCAGCAGCAGATTTGTAAGTACCTTCCTCATGAAATATGTGAATTCAGCCAGGCTACTTATGTTTTTCGCCATCGGTGGAATGTGTACCATTACCGGGGTGATATTTATAGAAGGTATGATGGGGTTATATTGTCTCGTCGCCACCTCAGCTTTTATGTCGCTGATGTTCCCTACTATTTATGGAATTGCATTGGACGGAATTGGGGAAGATTCCAAACTTGGCGCTGCCGGTCTGGTAATGGCCATTGTGGGAGGAGCTTTGATGCCGCCACTCCAGGGAGTCATTATTGACTTAAAAACAGTAGGGCCCCTTCCAGCTGTGAACTTCTCCTTCATCCTGCCATTTTGTTGTTTTGTCGTCATCGCAGTATATGGATACCGGTCATACAAGGTGAATATACGAACCCATAATGTCTAAGAGCCATGAAATTTAAACGCTATTGCAAAACGCTAAAACTCTACGACGAACCTGGGTTGATTAAAAAATATATTAAAGCCCATGGCATAGGGCAGGTATGGCCCGAAATCAAACAGGGGATGAAAGAGGTAGGAATCCTTGATATGGAAATATACATCCATGGCGCCACCTTATTTATGATCATGGACACGGTCGAGGAGTTTGATCATGAAATGGCTTTCAAAGAATTAGCTAAAAAACCCAGGCAAGCCGAATGGGAAGCCCATATGTCGCAATTCCAGGTGTCATCAGCAGAAGCATCTGCTGATGAAAAATGGCAGCTTATGGAGCGGATTTTCGAGCTTGATCAATCGAAAGAATATACTGCTATGGCAGGACAAGTCAAGGAAATGAAAATCAGGTAGTATCTTTGTACTATCTGGTGTTTAGATTGACAATTATCCATGATTGAAAAAAATTCCGAAATCAAGCGCGATCAATCGCAAATCAACAACCCGCTACACGGCCTCACACTGGAAGAAATCCTGGAATTCCTTGTTGCAAAATACGGTTGGGAGGAACTCGGTCAGACCATAAACATCCGATGCTTCAATTTTGATCCGTCAATAAAATCAAGCCTTAAATTCCTTCGAAAAACACCCTGGGCCAGAGATAAAGTGGAGCAATTATTTGTTCGTGCTTTGGGGAAAAAGCCATAAAACACTCAGTGTTTTTTAGCTAATTACAAAGGGTGTTTATTGGGGTTTTGCAGAATATGTCTTCTTTCTTGGATGATACTGATTTTGAAGTCTAAAAAGACTTTAAGCATGGATTTTCAGGAAAATTTACCCAACTTGATATATCGGTAAAAAGAAAAGTACTCAAGGTGTTCACGTGTGCATAAATTTATTACCTTTGAATTTCCACGATAAAACCTAAACAAAAAATGAAAGCATTATCCTTTGACGATCTGAAAAATAAAGTGTGTGTAATCACCGGTGGCGCTGGGGTTATTGGCAAAGCGCTCGCGCTGGGCCTGGGCTCATCTGGATTAAAACTCGCCATCCTTGACCTAAACAAAGAAATGGCCGACAAGGTGGCTGCTGAAATTTCGGCAGAAACCGGTTGTATTTGTATCGGGTTGCAGGGTAATGTACTCGAGAAGCCTTCATTGGAAAATGCCAAGAAAGAAATCAATGACAAACTCGGAAAAATCAATTTTCTCATCAACGGCGCCGGAGGCAATTCACCGAAAGCAACGGCGGCTGCAGAGCAAATGACCGAAGACATGAAGTCTGATGTAAGTAAGACTTTCTATGGCCTTGACATCTCCGGATTTGAATTTGTTTTCAGTTTGAACTTTATGGGAACTATCCTACCGACCATGGTTTTGTCACAGGATATGTTGGATGGTGGTGGAGCCATTTTAAATATTTCATCCATGAGCGCTTACCACCCGATGACAAAGGTGCCCGCTTATTCTGCTGCAAAAGCATCTGTCAATAATGTAACCGAATGGCTTGCCGTCCATCTGGCGCCTGTTGGGATACGCGTGAACGCTATCGCTCCGGGATTTTTCCTCACCAACCAGAACAGATTTTTATTGCTTGACGAAAAAACCGGCGAATTGACTGCCCGTGGCCACAAAATAATTAATAATACTCCAATGGGTCGTTTTGGGGAACCAGAGGAACTTCAGGGCACGGTAAATTTTCTGTTGTCGGATATGGCGAAATTTATCACCGGTGTATGCATTCCGATCGATGGCGGTTTTAACGCATTCAGTGGAGTATAGTACAAGAACACTCAATAAGATAATAAATAAATATTAATTATGAAACTTAAGTCCAATTGCAAATATGCTCTCATGTCACCGTCCAGCATGGGAGTACGAATTACACCGGTAAACGGTCAGCCTGTGCATAGCAGCGACACCTTTATGATGCAGGCCACCAGCGCCGAAACGAACGTGCTGAGCATTTCATCCCTACTTGGATTACCAACAAAGACGCTTACAACTTTTGTGAAAGGAAGTCCTATTGCCTACTTCATTAAGAGTAATTTAAAAAGCCGGAACATCGACTTTGAAGGTCCGGAGGTGAGTCAGGGAAGTCCATGGGGATACAGGCATCAGTTCAATATTGCCGACAGCGGCTATGGTTCGCGCGGTCCTCGTGTGCACAATGATCGGGCAGGTGAAGTAGGAAGAACGCTCAATGTGAAAGATTTTGATCTTGAAAGGATTTTTGGAAAAGAGGGCGTGCAGATTCTCCATTTATCAGGACTTATCGCGGCACTTTCACCTGAAACCAGCGAGTTTTGTTTGGAACTGGCAAGGGCAGCAAAGAAGCATGGTACCGTTATTTCATTCGACCTGAATTACCGTGCGTCATTCTGGAAAGGAAGAGAAAAGGAACTTAAAACTGCATTTGCTGAAATCGCCTCTGTATCGGATATATTAGTTGGTAATGAGGAGGATTTTCAACTGAGTCTGGGCATCGAAGGCCCGGAAGCCGGAGGAAAAGGATTGGATGCTAAAATTGAAGGATTCAAGGGAATGATTGGTGAAGTAAAAAAAGCATTTCCTAATGCATCTGTTTTTGCCACGACGTTGCGTGAAGTCGAACACGCTAACCACCACAAATGGGGAGCGATAATGCTCGAAGGTAAAAACTGGCATGTCGTTAATCCACGCGATATCCATGTTCTCGATAGAATTGGCGGAGGCGATGGATTTG
>JBGSYX010000421.1:0-7109 GCA_041750735.1 Cyclobacteriaceae bacterium | reverse complement strand
CAACGGATAAAACACTATAGGTTAGTGGCAATACCGCAAAGAAATTAGTTCATTGAAAATCTTGAATTGTAGGATTGACTTGGCATTTGGTCTGGTCCTCTCAACCGAAGTGCAGTTGGACTTCTCTTTGATTTTAAACATGGTTTCATTAATAACAATTATGATTATGAAAAAAGCAGTAAGAACTCTGGATTTGGTTAAAACTAATGTCGTTTTATGTGCAATTGGGGTTGGAACACTTCTGGGGAAGTCCAAACACTTCGGTTGCAAGAGAATATTCCAATATTAGGTTACCTACTGAGATTCACGAGTAAGTGTGTGGGGAGAAATCCCCCCTTCCCCTCCATTTTAAATTTTTATGACAAAAGAACTCATTCATAAAGCTATTGATTACGCAACTTCGAACGAGCAAGAATTGAAGAACTCCGAATTAGCTGCTTGCTACTATAGCAAATCAATCTTTACGGCTTCTGAAGTAACTGAGTTTTTGGAAACAGAGCGAACTGCACTTTGTCCTAAATGTGGTATTCATAGTGTTTTGGCATCCAATTCACCAATTGAACTGAGAATCTTATAGAATTAAACAAACACTGGATTTAGAAATTATGACTGAACTAAAAACATTTGTATCCCAAACAATTCAGCAAATTATTGAAGGAGCTAAGGAAGCTGGTGTCCAACTTAAAGAAAGCATTGACTATGAAAGAGATGGGTACTTTCAAATTGGAGATGGAACAATGCAGAAGATAGAGTTCGATATATCGGTACAGACAACAGAGGCTTCCAAAACCGAAGGAAAAGCGGGAATAATGATCAAAGTAGTTGACTTTGGTGTAAAAGGATCCGATAACACAGAAGCAACATCAGTGAACAAAATCAGATTTGGTGTGCCCGTTGGATTTGTTCAAGTAGCTAACAAAAAATTCAATTAAAGCCACTAATCGAGTAGACGCTCCACCTAGGCGTAGCATGCAACTACGCCATCATATCAAACCTAATCCTTAATGCCGGATTACAATTCCTTTCCATCGCTGGTTTTATGAAATGAAAGCATAGAAAAACTCTACGCTTCTTGATCTTTTTTATATTTTGCGCCCAGAGGAGTGAAAAGTGACAATCGATGCTAAAGCAATATTACGATATACTAGAAATAGACGATAGTGCGACCCTTGCTGATTTAAAAAAAGCATATCGCAAAAAAGCTAAACTTCTCCATCCTGACGTAAGCAAAATTCCAAATGCTCATGAGAAATTTATTTTACTGAATGAGGCATATGAATATCTACAATACGTCAAAACAGGTAATCTCTACAATTCAAAAACATCAAATTATTCAAAACAAGAAAAACAATACTACACCTATGAGGACTGGCAAAAGGTAGAAAGAGAAGCAGCAAGAGAAAGAGCCCGGCACCATGCACAAATGGAGTATGAGGCATTTACGAAAACTGGTATTTATCGGCAAGCAATGGCCATAAGTACCTTATTAGATTTCCTTTCTATCCTTGTGGTACTTTTTATTTTTATTACACCAATAATCGGGTATTATCTGCAAGGAATTCAAGGGTTTGTTGGTGGCTTTCTTATCATCTTTGTAACTGTTCACTTTTGGACAGATATTCTGATTTATAATAGAATTAAACCAAAGATTCGTGATCTTATTCCCAACTTTTTGTTTAGAAGAAAAAAATAGCCCTCACGACTCTTAGCGTCTCGCTAATATCTAACAATTGATCCCCTATTTACCGCAATTTATCCATTAATGCCCTTCCGGCATCATATGGATTTTCTTTAAAAATTCATCCGTCCGTTCAAGAATGCCTTCATCAAAGTAACGTGCATATTTTTCATTTCCATCGCCCAGGTAATGATCCCTTCCTTCCAATGGGATCAATTCAAATGGATTGCCGAGTTCGCGCATTCTTTTGTCAAACAACTGAACGATGTAGGGCAATACAGTACAATCACTTGTTCCGTAAAAACCCAGTGCCGGCGGTAAACCAGACCGTAAATTATGGTAAGGTGAAACGGACCATATTTGCTCATGCTTTTCGCCAAAGATCATATCTATCCAGGGTTCCAATGTATTGTAATTACTTGAATACAGGACCAGGGCGTCGGGCATTGTACTTATCTTCAAATTATCTGTCTGCTCATTGATCGTATCCATCAATGCGGTTGCCCAGGCCAACTGGCCCCCGGCTGATTGGCCACTGACGATGATTTTATCTGGATCGATCTTCAAGGTTTCGGCGTTTTCCCTCAGCCATCTGATGGCAGAACGCGCATCTTTGACGGATTCGATGAGCGTAATTCCCGGATGAGGATAGATACCGTTATCATTGATCGAAAGCCGGTATTGGAACGAGAACGTCACGAATCCTTTTTCTGCATATCGCCTGCATGCGCCATGAAACTCCGAAGGATCGCCAAATACCCAGCCGCCGCCATGAAAAAACGCAATGGCCGGATGATTGCCCTGTAGTTGAGGTTGTTGAGCATGGAAAATATCAACATATAAGTCGCGATTGTCGACATGTTTATAAATCTGTCTTTCCGTGATAATGTTTTCATGCTGTGCGGTCACTGGTGCTGTACAGGCGAATATAATTGTACTGATAAAGAGGATCGATTTCATGCCGGATAAAGTTAAATCTACGTGGAATTTGACTTACTAATAAAGATACACGTTTGATCAGAAATTTTCAGCAGATGTCAATATCCCGCCGCTTGTTTGCGTTCAATGTTGTTTAGTCAAAAAACCAGATTTCGACTCCCTTCAGCCTGAGTAACACCGCTGAGACGCTGAGACGCAGAGAATAAAAGCGTCTTTGCGCCTTTGCGGTTTATTTTTTATCGATATGATCTTCCCTGACTTGGAATCCGGTCCGATCAAGGTTTCTTGAATTTGCCCGCTTAAAAAGAATATTGACGGAACAACCGTCAGTTTGAAGGGCTTCACTACTCATTTGAGTTTAATCTGCAAAACCCATATACTTGCCGCATAATCTTCCGTTTTGATCTCACTACTCCAATCTTTCGAGCTCACCGCAGACCAATGGGCCTGGGTAGTTCTCTGTGCCATGACCGTAGGGATGTCGAAAACTGGTATTGCCGGTGCCGGAATGCTCAGCGTACCCATTCTGGCCACAATCTTTGGCGGACGGGCAAGTGCAGGAATTCTTCTGCCAATGCTCAGCATGGCTGATATTTTTGCGGTTTCATACTATCACCGTCATGCCGAGTGGAAATATGTGTTGAAACTTTTGCCAAGTACAGTGGTGGGAGTATTTATCGGTTTGTATGTCGGGAAAATCGTCAGCGATGAGGTATTCAAAAATATTATCGCATTCATCGTGCTCAGCGGGTTGGCTATCATGATATGGAGGGAGCGGAAAAATTCGTCCATAGCCATACCGCACAACTGGTATTTTTCTTCAATTACCGGATTATTGGCAGGCTTCACTACGATGATCGGCAATGCCGCAGGCCCGGTAATGTCGATTTATTTATTATCCATGATGCTCCCCAAAAATACATTTATCGGAACCGGCGCATGGTTTTTTCTTATCATCAACCTATTCAAAATTCCTTTCCAGATATTTTTCTGGGGAACTATCGACACCCGGACTTTCGCACTGAATCTGGCGATGTTTCCAGTAATAATGATAGGCGCTTACCTGGGTATAAAACTGGTGAATCTCATTCCCGAAAAGTCGTACCGGATATTTATTATTGTGACTACAGCGCTGGCAGCGGTGAGGCTATTAATCTAGACCCCTATAAAAATGAAAAGCGGGACAGGCGTCCCGCAATTCAACCTAACTACCAACCACACAATTGTTTTTAAATCTCTTTTAAGTCCTGGAATCTAGGCGCTGTACTGTCAGTTTCTTTGCTCCTCTTCACGTATCATCAGTACAGTCACCAAATTCCAATTAGTTGAAAACCTCACAACCTAACTCACATCTTCCCTGCACCAACTTCACTTCACGACCCTGCTACTACAGCACTTCTTTTCGGTTTTCAACTGGCGTATCCTCTTCACAATCCGATCCCAAACGCCACTGAATTTTTCATCAAATTTTTAAACCTGACTTTTTCAGGTTTCGATCTCAGAGAAGGAGCCTTTTTCCTACTTCACTATTCGTACTTCACGAAGGCTTTCTCTTTGATCAACTACCAACCACGTTTGCTTATTATACGAAAAACGTGCGAATTTTTTATTTATTTGTATTTCAAAGAGTTGTGATTTGGCATATTCGACAAACCATCCCAAAATGGGAATATTAATTTCACTTTTGGGAAAAGGAAATTTTTTGGTTCGCTTAAGTTACCTCGGTTGGAAAGAGTAGTTTGCCTAGGTAAGATTTTTTTTGAGCCTTTTTAAACCTTTATATCATGAAGCCATCCAAGTGACAAATTTTATCCATTAAGTCATCAATTAAACAAAACAATTATGAAACGCTCTATAAACTTTTTATCCATGATCATCGCGGCTATGTTATTTACAACAGCCTGCCAGGAACAATCAGAAAACCCAAATCAGTTCAGCGAAGAAATTGTGGTGGATGTTGAAAACGAAGCAAATGCCGAATCTGCCTTTGAAGATGTGGATGACATCAGCTATGAAAGCATGTTCTACTATGACGACGATGCCAGAATCGCCGTAAGCGAAGAAAGCCCGATCTTCTGTGCCGAGAGGACGCATAATAAAGAGGCCAAAACCATTACCCTCGATTTCGGAGACGGCTGTGAAGATATGTTTGGCCGCGTACGCAGCGGGAAAATGATCGTGAGCTATACGGACAGAATCTATGAACCCGGATCGGTAATAACGACCACTTTCGAGGATTTCTATTGTGATGGCAAAAAGGTGGAAGGAACCCGAATCAGGACCAATATTTCTGAAAGCAGCAATGATTTCCTTCGCTTCCGTATTGAACTTATCGACGGCCGGGTGACCTGGGAAGACAATACTTTTGCAACACGTGAAGCCAACTGGGAAGTGACAAGAATCAGAACGTCCAACCCGATCAACGACGAACGCGTGAGAACCGGCAGTGCTAGTGGCATGAGGAGAAATGGCAATGTGTACACGGTCACTATCACAAAAGCCATTGTATGGAAACGTGGCTGCCTGCCGCTTCAGCGAATAATGATACCGGTGGAAGGGACCAAAGTGATCGAACTTGAAAATGGCAGTACCATAACCATAGATTATGGCAATGGTACCTGCGACAACTTAGTCACCATCACAAAAGACGGCGTCACCGTTACCAAAGAATTCAAATACCTCAGGTTAGTTTAAAACCAAAGCATCATCAGCCAAACGAACCGGCTCGTCATTGGGCCGGTTTTTTTGTTTAATAACCTAACCGAATTTCTTTATGAGATCAAGTGTGTTTCCTTGCCATCATTTCACCTGAACAAATAAAATGCCCCAGATATTAATATTAATAGCCACTTTTATCTTTCAACAGGCAGGTTTAACTTAACACCGTGAATGAATTTTACCCGGGGTATAATTAAGAAATCCCCAAAACGATTAATCCTCATCCACCGATGACCTATGAGAACGCTTATAAAAAATGCCCGGATTGTCAATGAACTCAAGGAATTTGAGGGTGATGTGCTGATCGCCGGTGAGCGGATCGAGAAAATAGGCGGAGATATTTCCACGAAAAATATTGAAAGGCTTATCGATGCCAAGGGTAAGCTGCTGCTACCCGGAGTCATTGACGACCAGGTGCATTTCCGGGAGCCGGGCCTCACCCATAAAGCGACAATCTACTCGGAATCCAGGGCTGCGGTAGCTGGCGGAATCACATCCTATATGGAAATGCCGAACACGGTTCCGAATGCGCTGACACAGGAACTGCTGGCTAATAAGTATGCTATTGCCAGAAATACCTCTCTGGCAAATTATTCCTTTTACATGGGCGCGTCCAATGACAACCTGGAAGAGGTACTAAAAACCGACAGGAAAAATGTTTGCGGCGTAAAAGTCTTTATGGGTTCCTCTACCGGAAATATGCTGGTGGATAATCCAAAAACACTGGAAGGGATTTTCAGCAGAGTGGATATGCTTATCGCAACACATTGCGAGGATGAAGCTACGATCAGGACTAACATGACCAAGTACAAAAGCATCTATGGTGAAAATGTGCCATTTGAAAAACACCCGGAAATCCGGAGTCGCGAAGCCTGTTATATTTCCTCTTCACTCGCAGTTGGTCTTGCAAGGCAATTCGGTTCCAGGTTGCACGTGCTGCATATTTCCACAGCCGACGAGTTGAGTCTTTTCGATAATACCTTCCCGCTGGAGCAAAAGAAGATTACTGCGGAAGCATGTATACATCACTTATGGTTTTGTGATGAAGATTATGAAGAAAAGAAGGCGTGGATCAAGTGGAATCCAGCAATAAAATCACGCACAGACCGGGATGCCATTCTCGCGGCCGTCCTTGATAATCGTATTGACGTAGTGGCTACGGACCACGCGCCTCATACCATAGAAGAGAAATCCGGGACTTATTTCGTGGCACCTTCCGGTGGTCCGCTCGTACAACATAGCCTTCCGGCGGCATTGGAACTGTATAAAATGGGCAAATTCCCATTGACGCGGATTGCCGAAAAAATGAGCCATCATCCAGCCATTTTATTTGATATCGTGGACCGGGGATTTATACGTGAAGGCTACTTTGCCGATCTTGTATTGGTTGACCCGGATAGTTCATGGACGGTGAACCATTCCAATATTCTGTATAAATGCGGCTGGTCTCCTTTTGAAGGTCAACAGTTTTCGGTGAAGCTTACACACACCTTCGTTTCGGGGCATCTCGCCTATGAAAATGGCGTATTCAATGAATCTGTGAATGGTCAACGATTGAATTTTCAGCCTGACTGAATAATATTGAAAAAAAAGCCCGGACTAAAAGCCGGGCTTACCTAAGTTGCTCATTATTGGTCCCGTCCTGAAATAGGTTGACCAATAATTAAAAGGATAGTCAACTAAAATCAGGACAAATGGAGAAAAATGGATTGAATTGTTTTATGGATGATCAAAAGAGACAGATAGTATTGGAAGTATTATCTGGGAAGATCAC
>JBGSYX010000420.1:0-18090 GCA_041750735.1 Cyclobacteriaceae bacterium | reverse complement strand
TCGACGGAAGCACCATGTCCCCATTGAAGTTAGCGGATGAGTTAGCATTGAGTTTTGCAAGGTTTCTTGACGGCGCTCTCACACCTCCGGCTGATTTTTGTATTGTTCTAGAATCGTATTTGTATTCCTTTCTGTTTTGATTCGGACTTTTTAAGTTTATATCACCGCGATAGTTTTGCGTGAGAGCTGTATTGGCCTGCGTACGGTTTTTTTGTTGGTTCAATTGACGGGCCATGCTGCTGCCGGGGTTGCGCTCCACACGGTTTTTTATTTCATTAAAATCTTTCTTCATGGCTTCTGGTTGCAGGAAGATATTTCCGCGATGCCGTTGTTGTTGCTTGCTGGATTTTTTATAGTTATTTGCAGTCACCTTTGAAGGAACCGATCCCTTGCCTTTTTGCATGGTGCGAGAGGTGTACCGGTAGTTGAGTTTCGGGTTTTTCTTCACTACCCCTTCACCTCCAAAGCTTCGCTGACGCTGGCTGGAACTTTCCTGGAAAAACGCTTGCCTTGATTTCTGCGCTTTCAGATTTTTTGTGCCCGGATTGCGCTCCACACGCTCCTTTATTGCTGTGAAATCTTTTGGTTTCGGATCGATCCAGATATTGCCGGCGTAGCCCGATTCTTTGGATTTTTTCTTGTAATACGATTTTTGCATCACGCTTTTTTTGCGCTTAAGTGTGCCGCGGCTACCTTTGGAGCGCTCCTTTTCGGAATATTTTCTGGTCAGTTCGCCCTGCGGCTCCGATTTGAGTTTTTTTGGTGCATTGGACTGGGCAAATAGAGGATTTAAAATTGCAACACAAAGCCATAACAAAGCCAACAAGAAGATACTCCTCGAGGCTGTGGTCAGAAGGTATTTGTACTGGTAATTCAAACCTTTTATTATGCTAACGTGCTGATATTTCAATTATTCTGGCTCAAAGATATCACTTTCATGTTTTCTTAATATTGATCCGCCTCCAATACCCTCCGATTGTAATATATATTTTAAAATAGCATCATTTAAACAGCGCCTCCATCCGCGGGGATTATTTAACTTAAATAATTGTATTTTGGCGGCATGGTTTCATTTCAGGAAGAAAAACTCAGCAACGGTCTCTCTGTGATAACGCATCACGACCAGAATACTCCGTTGGTCGTTGTGAATTTATTGTACAAAGTTGGCTCGAGGAATGAGGATCCTGAAAAGACAGGATTTGCTCACTTGTTCGAGCATCTCATGTTTGGCGGTTCACATCATGTTCCCGATTTCGACAAAGCCCTGCATCGTGTGGGCGCCGAGAACAACGCATTCACCAATACGGACATTACCAATTATTATATTGTGCTCGATGCAGCCAATATCGAAACGGCCCTTTGGGTAGAATCAGACCGGATGCAATATCTAAATCTGGATCAAAAAAGTCTGGATACCCAGAAAAATGTCGTCGTTGAAGAGTTCAAACAACGGTACCTGAATCAGCCGTACGGTGATGTGATGTTAAAATTACGACCACTCGCTTATACGATTCACCCATACCGCTGGGCAACCATCGGAATGAAAACCGAACATATCCAACTCGCAACGCTGGATGATGTGCAAAAATTCCATGAAACCTATTATGGACCCGATAATGCCGTTCTGTGTCTTTGCGGCAATATTTCTCATGAAAATGCCATGGATCTGGCGGCAAAATGGTTTGGCGATATCCCTGGTGCCCGCAGAAAAAAGCGGGAAATTCCCATGGAACCGCAACAATCTGTAGCCCGACTATTGGATGTGGAGGCAGATGTACCTATGGATGCCTTGTATAAAGCCTATCACATGCCAGGTCGTGGTGGCAAAGAATATCTTCGGGCTGATCTTGCCGGCGATCTGCTTGGCAGGGGAAAGTCATGCCGACTGTATCAGAGGCTAGTGAAAGAACAGCAAATTTTCAATAGCATTGACGCATTTGTTACAGGAAGCAGTGATCCCGGGCTTGTGATCATTTCTGGCAAGGTAAGACCTGGCTTCCAGGTTGAAGATGCCGACAACGCTGTAGTGGAAGTTATAGAATCTTTACAGGAAAACATCACTGGAAGTGAATTGGAAAAGGTGATTAACCAATACGAATCCACACATCTTTTTGCCGAGACAGAACTGATGCATAAAGCGCAAAGCCTGGCGTACTTCCACGCACTGGGAGACACATTGCTCATTAACCGGGAAATCGGTATGGTTCGTGAATTCAAAAAGGAAGAAATCCAGGAAACTACCAGAGCTATTCTTACCAAACAGAACTGCAGCACCATGTATTACAGATCCAAAAGTAGTCAATTGTGAGCGATTAACGTATGGATGACACGGCAATTATAGAGATGCATTATCTTCCGAGCATTGCGTGGTTTGTCCAGTTCAGCAGATTTCGAGTTATACACATCGATCCAACTGACAGATACAAAAGGCAGACGTATCGCAACCGCTGCATGATTCGCGGAGCTAATAAAGTGGAAAACCTCATTGTCCCGGTTATCAGCAGGAATATGCAACTCACCACGGATGTTTTTATTGATTATCGTCAAAAATGGGTAAATAACCATCGCAGGGCTATATCTTCAGCTTATGGAAAAGCACCTTTTTATGAATACTTCAGTGATGATTTTCTAAAAGTTTATGATGAGCGGTATGAGAAATTGACTGATTTGAATAGCGCTATTGTAAGTCAAAGTTTGAAAATTCTCGGAATTAAAACACCGTTGCACACCGCAATAGATTTATCAAATCCTGCGCCAGGCATGATGGATTTAAGAAATACTATTGATCCAAAAAACAAGTCAGTTCTTTATAAGTTATATAATCCAATCCCGTATTTCCAGGTTTTTGGCGATTTATTTGAAGAGAACCTGAGTATAATTGATCTATTGTTTTGCGAGGGGCCTGCTGCATCTGGAATCATTAAAAAATCCGTCCCTGCTTTAGACAATTTTGATAAATAACTGTTTAATTATTACGTTCGTTAAATATAGAGCCGTCGAATTAGAGCTATTTCGCAAGTTAGCCGTAATTTTAGGCATCGGAAAAAACATATGGAAGCAAAATTTTCAAACAGGGTCAAGGAAGTAATTTCCCTAAGCAGAGAAGAAGCTCTGAGATTGGGCCATGATTATATTGGCACGGAACATCTGCTGCTTGGAATGATCCGCGAAGGAGAAGGTGTGGCGATCAGCTTGTTAAAAAAACTCGGCGTTTCTCTGGAAGAATTACGACAAGCTATCGAGCAGGCTACTAAAGGCACTGCAATCAGCAACGTGAAAAATCTGGCGAATATCCCATTAACCCGACAGTCAGAAAAGGTGCTAAAGATCACCTATCTGGAAGCTAAAATATTCAAGAGCCAGCTAATAGGTACGGAGCACTTGCTGCTCTCGATTCTCAGAGATGAGGATAATATTGCTACACAGATACTCGAAAAATTTGACATTAATTATGAAGTCGTGAAAGAACTTCTTGAATACCAAACCGAAAATCCCATTTCCTCATCCGATACCGATGAAGGTGACGAAGATTCATCCCGATTGTTTGGTGGCGGTTCCTCATCAGGAAGCGGAAGCAGCCGCGAGCCTGCCTCCAAAACACCGGAAAAATCAAGGACCCCGGTTCTGGATAATTTCGGGCGCGACCTCACCAAAATGGCAGAAGACCACAAACTCGACCCGATCGTAGGAAGAGAAAAAGAAATAGAACGTGTAGGTCAAATATTGAGCCGCAGGAAGAAAAATAATCCTGTTCTCATCGGTGAGCCTGGCGTTGGAAAAACAGCAATCGCAGAGGGACTGGCATTGAGGATTGTACAGAAAAAAGTATCTCGCGTGCTTTTTGGTAAGCGGGTTGTAACGCTTGACCTGGCGAGCCTTGTAGCGGGTACCAAATACCGCGGACAGTTTGAAGAGCGCATGAAAGCGGTAATGAATGAACTGGAAAAATCGCCGGAAGTTATTCTGTTTATCGACGAGCTTCACACCATCGTTGGTGCAGGCGGAGCAAGCGGTAGTCTCGATGCATCCAACATGTTCAAACCGGCACTTTCCAGAGGAGAAATACAATGTATCGGCGCCACCACCCTTGATGAATACAGACAATATATTGAGAAGGATGGCGCTCTTGCACGCCGCTTCCAGATCGTGATGGTAGATGCTACCACACCTGAAGAAACCATTGAAATACTGAATAACATTAAGGAGAAATATGAGGAGCACCATCATGTGAATTACACACCTGAAGCCATTGAAGGTTGTGTGCGTTTATCAGACAGGTACATTTCCGACAGGTTCCTGCCAGACAAAGCCATCGATGTGATGGATGAGGCTGGTGCCCGGGTTCATATAAATAATATCCACGTACCCGAAGACATCGTGAATCTTGAAGAGCAGATAGAAAATATTAAGAAAGAAAAAAACAGGGTTGTAAAAAGCCAGAAATACGAGGAAGCAGCTCAGCTCCGCGACAGAGAAAAGAAACTGATCGAGCAACTGGATTTGGCGAAGAATAAATGGGAAGACGAAACCAGGACAAAACGCTATACTGTTTCGGAAGAAAATGTCGCCGAGGTAGTAGCCATGATGACCGGTGTTCCTACTCGAAGAATCGCTCAGAACGAAAGTGAAAAACTACTTGGTATGGGCGTTGAACTCGGCGGACGAGTGATTGGCCAGCAGGATGCTATTGAAAAGTTGGTAAAAGCCATACGCCGCACCCGCGTGGGATTGAAAGATCCAAGGAAGCCTATCGGCTCATTCATATTCCTTGGCCCCACAGGTGTCGGAAAGACAGAGCTTGCAAAAGTTTTAGCGACCTATCTATTTGACAAAGAAGATTCACTCATCCGCGTTGATATGAGTGAGTATATGGAGAAATTCTCCGTATCGCGGTTGGTTGGAGCGCCTCCTGGCTATGTAGGGTACGAGGAAGGCGGACAATTGACTGAGAAAGTGAGAAGAAAACCATATAGTGTTGTACTTCTGGATGAAATAGAAAAAGCTCATCCTGACGTTTTCAATATTCTTCTTCAGGTATTAGACGATGGAATCCTCACTGATGGCCTTGGACGCAGGGTGGATTTTAGAAATACTATACTAATCATGACCTCCAATATTGGAGTTCGTGACCTCAAAGATTTTGGAGCGGGTATCGGATTTGCGACAAAGTCCAAGCAGGAGTCTGTTGATGATGTAATGAGATCAACGATCCAAAATGCACTGAAGAAAGTGTTTAGTCCGGAATTCTTGAACCGGCTCGACGATGTGATAATTTTTAACTCACTGCAGAAAGAGCATATTCATCAGATAATCGATATTACTCTGAAGCGGCTTTTCTCCAGAATGGCCACACTCGGGTATTCGATTGAGCTTACCGATGCAGCCAAAGATTTTTTGGCCGATAAAGGATATGACCCTCAGTATGGAGCGCGTCCGCTAAATCGAGCCATTCAGAAGTACCTGGAAGACATCGTGGCTGAAGAAATTCTGAAGGGCGACCTTGGAGAAGGAAGTATTTTGCTTGCGGATCATGAAGCCGGTACGGATTCTTTAAATATTAAAGTGAAAACCAAATCAAAGAAAAAAGAAGAGAAGAAAGATTGATTTCTTTGATTAATAGAAAATAGAAGGGGCGTCTCAAATGGGACGCCTTTTTTTTGTTCTATTGCAGCGATTTCAAGCAGTGCTCTAAAATCCTGTGTTTACCGAAAAATATAGAAGAAAAAATCCTTAAATTTAATTCAAACAGTTTTTTTGACTGTTTATTAAAAAATTCACAACTACTAAACACACACCAAAATGCCAACCGGAAAAGTAATTAGTCCAAGGGATCCAAATTTTGCTTTCGCAACTTTGGGACAAGTGCAACAAACTGATGGAACAATTTATGCGTTTCTTAATGTAGCCAATTTACAGAAAGATGACCCTGTCTTGTTTCGAATAGAAGCATATACCATATCACTTTATGGCGTCACATGCAAAATGTCGCTTGCCGTATTGCATGGCACCGAAAAAGGCGATGTCGAAATTCTCAAGAAACCTTGGGCTCCTGCCTTTAAAGAAATGTGGGATACAGAATGGAGCATGGAAGATCCTGCCGGGATAGAAAGACTTTACCTAAAACCCTTCAATACTAAACTGAATGTTTTGTTGGGTTATAATTCCATCGATAATATTGTTACACCACTGCTTTCAAAAGACTGATTAAAAATAAGTTCCTGTGGAAGGTTCCTTAAAAAAACCATCGTTCTTTAAGGAGCTTTTTCATGTTTTCATCATTACCAAACCAATGCAGTCTGAAGTAGTTTAAAAACAATTCCAACGTAGGAATTTCAGGACATTTTACATACGTCCATAATATTATTTCTGCCCACTTATTGCCGAGCTCATATAGCGCATCTGGTTCAAATTTGCGGTCTCCGAGCAATTCATATTCCTCAACGAGAGCAGCATAAAGCAACCCTGTTATCGCTTCGCAGTAATGGTATGGATTCCAATGGTCTTTTTTCAGCTTGGTGTGGTTGTTGGCTTCACGAATGGCCTTTCCTGGTAATTCCTCGAATCCATGCCCAACACCAAAAAGTGACAGCATATTACTGGTGCGCAGGTCGCCACAGGTTTCGGCAATGACCTCGCTACACATATCTTTCTGGGATAGAATCCAGAACATGGCCGCAAAGTCGCAAAAAGCTTCGGCCATTCCCCGCGTTTCTGGATTGCCATGTTCCCATGCCGGTTTCAGTCCATCGAGTATGGCATGGGCTGTTTCATGCGCGACAAGATCGACAGACCTACAGTGGTGAATTCGATTATATTCAAATCCGTATCTATCAAGAAATATGGACCTCGAATCCCTGGAGTACCGGGCGTCTATTCCATCGCGGTTTATCCGGGCGACCAGGGGGGCTGTATATCCATTTCTGTTCCAATACCAAATAACCGGATTGCCAATCACTTTTTCATAATAATCGATCACCATCCGCATAATGCCGTAGGTATGAATGGCATCTATTTCATCTACAGAATAATTGCTCTCCAGGAAATTGCCACGTGCATTAGGTTGAATTTCAAAACCCTCGATGGCGATCTGCGCGTCCGATGGGCCGGGATTTACACGACATGGCAATTCAATTATTTTTTTGCCCAACTGTGGGTAAAATGGCCCTTGTTTCCAAATCCATAATTTTGTGCCCATCGGTATAAAATCGACCTTAATTTAGCCAGAGTACTTCCTAAACGCCATATAACCACCACCCGCCAATGCAATTGTAAATACAATAATTTTCCAGGGAAAATCAGCATAGGGCAGCTCAACAGGGTTATAATTTCCAAGCGCAATAAATGCCGCCCAGTTAGCCGGATGTGCGCTCAAGTCATCGGCGGATTGTAAATATGATAATTTGGCATTGCGAAGAGCCATATCCTTGGGTTGACCTTGACTCAGATTTTTATAGAAAAAATCCACCAGATCTGCTGTCGTCTTGTCGTTTACTTTCCAAAGACTCATCACTAACGACGGGCATCCGGCATACGCGAATCCTCGGGCAATGCTAAAAATACCTTCTCCTTCATGCACTTCGCCGAGGCCGGTTTCGCATGCGCTGAGTACCACAAGCTGGAGTTTTGACAATTCCATGTCGTAAAGTTCAAAAGCCCGCAATTCTCCATCTTCCTGTTCTGTAGAATCGTGTTTAAAGATAAGTCGGGAGTTAAACATATCAGTCGTATCAGCTTGTCCATGAAGTGCCAGGTGAATTATTGAATAGTGTGGAGCCATCGATTTAAACCGGGTCTCTGTAGCTTCGTCTCCCAGAAAACATTTGGCGTTCAGGATTTGACTGATACGTACTATTTCTTCTGCCGAATAGGGTAGCTCATTTTCAGAACGTTGTACCTCAATGTCATCATTCATATCAAGCTGACTTGAATAGCTGAGCGCAAGTAATTCCGGACGACCAACTCCCTGCTGCTTCTCCAGATTTTTTTGAAGTATACTCAAAGAATAGGCATAATTCACAATATACTTCCTGCACAGGTAATTCAGTCCCCAGTAGCTATAGGAGGTGGTATCCGGAGACATGATAAACGCTTCGAAAGGCAAAGTTGCCAAAGGACCATCCGGAATGATAATGACTCGATCAGGAGCATCGGCATTTTTATACCGCTGAATCAGTACCTCAACCGGTTTAAATAGCTCCAGATAAAGTGTATGGGCAGTTTTTGTAAACGTTGTATAATCATTTTTATCGGTGGAATACCGGGATATGGTTCTTGCATAATCCTGAATGGCCTCCTGAAGTTTTTGGGTATTTTCTATCTTAAGAACATCTGCCTTGCCATGATGCATAAGAAAAGTAAAAATATATTCTTCAGACCAATGAAACTCTACAAGAAACTCATTGTCACCTGCAACCAGGGTTCCGATGTTTTCCAGGGTTAATGCTGTACTGTCGCTAGAAATATTTATAGCGTTTTCCGTATCCGAATATTGGGCTCGTCCCTTCTCGTTCAGATAATGCAACAACTTATTGGACAAACCGAAAACAGTATCTTCATTGACAACCTTTAGCAACTTCATAGTGATTTCATCTATTTGTCTCGTCACCTTCCGGTTATTGTCAGACCCGGAAGTATTTGAATTTACCAACGCTTTATGCAGAAGGAAGTATTTATTTTTTTCCATATACTGCCATGCTTGTTCCAGGTATTCCTGGTCATGGCTAATCTCATAGAGGGCAATGGAACATGTGATACTTTTATCCAGTCCATCGGCGAACCGATGATAGATCTGCATAGAAGATTTGTCCAGAAAGCCGCTTTTGAGCAATTCATCCAACCGGGTATAGATTACTCTATACAATTCGTTGGTACAGTAAAGCAGGGTCTGATCATTTGTTTGATTCCACAACTTCATCATGGCACCGGCCTTATCAAATAGCACATTAAATAGTGTCTCTGTATTGGAATAGGTGGAGAAATCGGGATTGTCACAAATATCCACTGGAGTGAATTCTTCAAAAATAGCCTCCATGGATTTTTGATAATATTTCAGTGCAGTTTTGTAGTCACCCTGCCGTTCGTAATATTCACCAAAATACCTATACCCTTCATGCACTTCTTGGCTTTGAAAGCCAGATTTTTCTATTCGAACCCTGATTAATTCATTAAAATACCGGATGGCTTCATTCTGAAGACCCAGATGTTCATGGATTTCTGCCTGGTTATTATATATCCAGGGGAGATAATACTTGTACTGCTTCGTACTGTTGATCAGGGTCTCAGCGCTCCGGCAATATTTCATGGCTAAACTGTATTCTCCAGCCATAATCAATGGCTGAGCGACATTCACATAGTGAACGATAAGTTCTGGATTTCGCTCGCCATAATTGGCGCTGACAAAATCAATAATGTCGCCATAACTGTTTATCGCCTCTTCATAATCCTCACTGTAATATTGAGAATTTGATTCAAGCTGAAGACATTTCATGTACAAGCTCTTGTCCGGGATTGGGCCATTTTTCATGATGTATGCCCCGATTCTTGCCAGAATGGCTGACCTTTCATAATCCCCATTTTCAATATAAAAAGAGGAGGCCCGGAATAAATAATATCCGCGCCGAAAATCAGTAAGCTCATGCATTTGGTTTATGTAATCGACAAGTCTCTCGTACCAAATCAGCGCTTCTTTCATATCGCCCAATTGGTCGAATAAATAAAATCCCACCTCCAATGAAATGGCAGATTTAATCCAAATCGTTTCATCAGGAGCATCTACGAGTGCATAGGCAGCCTTATAGCAGTGGAGTATGCTGTCACTGAATTGCTCTTTATTCTCCGCATACGCTGATTTCATCCATTTGCCATGATACAGTAGTTGCCGCGCTATAAGGGCCTTCGCCGTTGGAAGATTGCCGAGAAGGATATTTGCAGAGTCAAGAAACATCCTCGAATCATCATAGTTGCCTTTCAGCCTGGTCAGCTCGGCTTTCTCTAAGATTTTGTACACGCGAACGACTGATTGATTTACTGGAGAAGTGTAACGCTCAACTTTTTCAAGCGCCAGATCGTGAGCGCCTGAAAGGCGGTATATTTCTATACTGTCCTGAAGCGTTAAACCTATCGATTGTTCATGCTCAACGGTCGCGAAAAGATGCAATGGCTGAAGAAGAATAATTCCAAAAATGAAAGCATAAAAATTTAGAAACTTCATGAGTTGGCCTTTTCTGAGTGAAAATTACAAAATTTGGATATGCTTTCCGTGTCACATGCGAACGGTTTTAGGATTGCCCGATGTACCTTCTGTATTTAATTATTTATTCCCTTGTCCTACAATGTGAATACTATGCTTAAAATCAACCACGGGGGCGATGGGAAAATGGATTTCCTAGTACTTTACCTGAAGAAAAATGCCCATATTCGTAACCTCTTTATTTTCTTGTTTTAATTCACGTCAATCATGAAACTGATACGATTTGGTGACAAGGGAAGTGAAAAGCCGGGGATTCTCCATAACAACAGTCGACTCGATTGTTCATCTCTATTTGAGGATTGGAATCACAGCTTTTTTTACAACCAGGGTCTGAAAAAGCTGAAGGCAGTGCCGGAAGTAGAACTAATAAAACTGCCTAAAGTCCATGAGCAAGTGCGGTGGGCTTCATGCATAGCGCGACCATCCACTATATTTTGCATAGGGCTTAACTTTGCCGACCATGCCAAAGAAGCCGGGATGGAGCTTCCTAAAGAACCGATTTTGTTCAGCAAAGCTGTATCTGCTTTCACCGGTCCGTATGACGATGTTTCTATTCCTCGGAGCGCTACGAAAGTAGATTATGAAGTGGAATTGACTGTAGTATTGAACGAAAACATCTTTGAAGCGGAATCTATTGAGCAGGCAAACAAAGCCATTGCCGGATATTGCCTGGCGAATGATATCAGTGAACGGGCGTTCCAAACGGAGCGCGGTGGACAATGGATGAAAGGTAAATCTGCTCCGGGATTTTGCCCCACAGGACCATTTCTCGCAACTACTGATGAAATACCTGACCCAACTAATCTGGCTATGATGCTAAAGGTCAACGGCGAAATCCGCCAAAAAGGCAACACCGCCACCATGATTTTCAAACCTGGATTTATCATACACTATCTTTCGCAGTTTATGCGCCTCGAAGCCGGTGATATCATATTGACAGGCACACCTCCGGGCGTAGGAATGGGAATGAAACCACCTCAATATCTGAAAGCAGGCGATGTAGTGGAGCTTTCTATTGACGGCCTGGGTCGACAAGAAACTATGTTTATTTCAGAGAAGTGACAATTTCCCTTCACAAAACTCCCACGATGTCTTCGCATTCCTTGGGTATTTTATGACTAATCGGAGGTTAATATGAGTCATTTCCATTTCTGTACTCTGCGATATTTCCATTAGATTTACACCCGACACCAACTATAAATGAACCATGGTACTTGACAGTATTTTGAACACGATAGGCTGTACACCGGTCATTCGACTAAATAAACTGGTTCCTGAGGGCTCAGCCAGCGTCCTCATGAAACTTGAAGCGTTCAACCCCGGAGGATCGGTGAAAGACCGCATCGCTTTCAACATGATCGATGATGCCGAGAAGAAAGGCCTCCTGAAAAAAGGTATGACCATCATAGAGCCCACTTCTGGTAATACAGGCATCGGCCTGGCTATGGTAGCTGCCGTGAAAGGGTATCCGATAATTTTTACCATGCCCGAAACCATGAGTGTAGAGCGGAGGATGATACTACAGCAATTCGGCGCTAAACTCATCCTTACTCCTGCAGATCGGGGAATGGTTGGGGCAGTGATGGAAGCTCAGGAACTCGCAGATGCTGAAAAGTATTTCATGCCGCAGCAATTTGAGAATGATGCAAATCCGGAAGCGCACCGAAAAACCACAGCCCTGGAAATCATCCATGATCTGAAAAAACAACAACTGGATTACTTTGTAGTCGGCGTGGGAACTGGCGGGACGATCACCGGGGCAGGAGAAGTGTTGAAACAGCACTATAACGGCCTCAAAGTCATTGCAGTGGAGCCCACCGATTCACCGGTTTTATCTCAAGGTAATGCAGGACCGCATAAAATCCAGGGAATTGGTGCAGGGTTTATTCCGGAAATTCTCAACCTCGATGTTATCGATGAAATCATTACGGTGAAAAATGAAGATGCATTTGAAATGGCCAAGCAATTGGCCCGACAAGAAGGAATTCTGGCGGGGATTTCCTCGGGAGCCAATGTGTGGGCAGCGCTTGAAATTGCGAAGCGGGCCGGTCATGGAAAGACGGTACTCACCGTCCTGCCAGACACGGGCGAAAGGTATATGAGTACCCCACTTTTTGAACATTGAAAAAACCGCCAAATCTCCAGAGTCAATCTGTAATATGAAATCACTGCTACCCGATAGGTTTGTGATGCTCCTGATTGGGATGATCCTGCTGGCCTGGTTTGTCCCGGGAATAGAAAAGGTGTTGCCTTTGCAGACCATTAGTACATATGGAATTTCTGGCATATTTTTCCTTTATGGCCTCCGGCTTAACCCACGCCAGATGATGGCCGGTATCGCCAACTGGAAGCTTCATGTACTGGTACAGTCGTCTACATTTATTCTTTTTCCTTTGTTAGTACTGGCCGTATTACCGGCCATGCACGGCAATGACCAATTTGCACTCTGGCTTGCCGTATTTTACCTGGCGGCGCTACCATCCACGGTTTCTTCTTCTGTGGTTATGGTCTCCATTGCCGGTGGAAATGTACCGGGTGCAATCTTCAATGCCAGCATTTCCGGACTCATCGGTATATTGGTGACACCGCTATGGATGGGGCTCTTCATGGTCAGCGGAGCAGCTGATTTCCAGTTATTCCCCATATTTCTTGAACTTATACTGAAAATACTTTTACCAGTGTTCGTTGGAATGGCTTTGCACCGGTTCTGGGGCAGATTTGCCGAAAAATATAAAAAACAGTTGGGCATTTACGATAAGACACTTATTCTCATTATAGTGTATAAAAGTTTCAGCAGTTCATTTTCGGAAGGCGTTTTTGACGGCGTGAACGCTATCGACCTGACCATGGTGGCTGGAGGAGTTGTGATGCTGTTTGTTTTAGTTTATATGATGACAGGCCACCTAAGCAAACGCCTTGGTTTCAGCAGGGAAGACAAGATCACGGCAACTTTTTGTGGTTCGAAAAAGTCACTTGTGCATGGTTCTGTGTTTTCCGATGTGCTTTTTTCCGGCATGGGCAACGCCGGAATCTTTCTGGTTCCCATCATGATATACCATGCATTTCAATTGCTGGTTATCAGCATCATCGCCCAAAAAATGCATCAAAAATCCATTACTTCGAAATGACGGTTTATCGAACCAACCCTTCCGTATCGGCTACAATACCGGACTCAGCTCTTTCATCAATGTAGCTTTTATCGGCGGCATTTTAGTACTGCCAAGCGATACATTCTGTTCAAACTGGCATTCCATTTCTTTTCCTTTAAATGTAAATGACAGTGTTATAGCATGCGGGGATTCATAACTGATCATCGTAACGCTGTACGTATCCTGGCTAATCCATGCACCACTGGAGGCAATTTGCATGGTACCCATCCTAGGCAAAGTAAATTGACTTTTTTCATTTGACCTGAAACCAACCGGTACAACCTGGTCTCCGGAGGCATTGGTAAATGTAATTGTCATATTTTCACCTGCTTTTGAAAAAGAAACTTTCTCTAAACCGAGAGGATTTTCAGCGAACTTAAAGGTCTGCCCGTTGATTTCTTCAGAAATCGCAGCAGTGTTTTCACCCTCCACGACGGATATTTTAAGGCTCGTGAGTTTTTCTGTTAATGCCTTTTGTGAGGCGGTATCTTCCGCAAGTGGCGATTCCTTCATTGCAGGTAGCAGATGGGTCCATACTAAGTTGAGAATACCTGGCATATCTTTCGATCCGGAAGTGATGGCAATCACGGCATCCTGTTCTGGCATCACGATGCAATATTGACCGAATGCGCCATCGCCGCGATAAGAATTGTGCCGGCTCCGCCAGAATTGGTATCCATATCCCTGCTCCCAATCACTTTCAGGATTAGAGCCGTTGGATGTTTGGTACGATGTTGCTTTATCAACCCACGCTTCCGATATGATCTGTTGGCCATTCCATTTTCCTTTTTGCAGATAAAGCTGGCCAAATTTTGCTATGTCCCTGGTTGTAACACTCAGACCCCATCCGCCTACGTTTATCCCTTTCGGATCCGATTCCCATGTGGGCGGCTTTATTTCGAGAGGATCAAACAACCTCGGTTGCAGATATTCAACGACCGTCTGGCCGGTTACTTTCTGTAGTATGGCAGAAAGCATATAAGTTGCTGCGCTGTTGTAAACGAAGATTGTTCCAGGTTTGCGTTCCACAGGCAGTGCCAAAAAGTTAGCTACCCAGTCATCGCCGCCAACGCGTGTTCTTCCTGTAGCGTCATCCAGGTGTCCGGTATTCATTCGTAGCAAATCATGGATCCGCATGGCTTTTAGATTATTGTCGGTAGTGTCGGTTGCTATATCAGGAAAAAAACTTGTCACCAGGTCGTCAGTGCTCAGCAATTTCTCCTCAACAGCCAGGCCAATAGCGGTTGATGTAAAACTCTTGCTCAGGGAATATAACAAATGAGGGCTGTCGGGATTGTACGGATTCCACCAACCCTGGGCGATGGTTTTTCCATGGCGCACAATCATAAGGCTGTGGAGAGCGTCGGGTTGCTCCTTTTCAGCGGCATTTACAAAGTCTAAAATGGATGTTGAAGATACGCCTTGTGACTCCGGAGTACCCGCACTTAATAATTCCTCCTCTTGCGGTGCTGGCTGCTGGCAGGCATTTACTATGAATAGTAAGCCGATGAAAGCCAAACCGAGGATGAATGGCCTGGCGATAGAAAATGATTGAGTCGGTGGCAGGTAATTACTGAATATTGGAAATGTGGTAGCAGTTTTCATCTAGATGTCTTTAAATTAAAAATGTCAGAGATATTGCCCAAAAATCATGGAGAATACCACTTTCAAATTAGGAAATAATGACAGAATGATAAACTTATCTGTTGAAAAATTCCGCACGCCGAAAAATTCATTTCTGGATGGTGTGGTAATTCGTGTGCTTTTTTAGAGTAACTTTTATTTTTATTCCTAATTCGGGAATATAAATTTGATCATATCAATAAAGTGAACACAATGAAAAAGACGCTTTTTATTATCATTAGCGGTATCGGAATATTTTGCGGGCCATCTTTGCATGCACAAGAAACCTCTGATCCATCACTCGGGCAGCAGTATCAGGAAATGATCAACAAGGCAGAGAGTTATAATGAATATAAGGTGATAAAAAACTCAGTGTTGAGCCAATACAATAAAGCGGTTCAGGACACCATCGCGCTGAACAAAACGACCATTTCATCACTGGAAAGCAAGGTAAATGAGCAGGCGAACCAAATCAACCAACACAGCAGCAAAATCACTTCACTCGAGAATCAGCTTGCCGAAAGCGAAAAGCTTCGGAACAGCCTTACATTTCTCGGTATCCCTTTTGGAAAGAAACTATATCACAGCATCGTTTGGGTCATCATTGCAGGATTGGCCTTGTTCAGCACATTTGCATACACCAGTTTTGTCAGGGGTAAGGTTGTGACCAAAAAAACAGCTAAGGATAAAGAAATCATTGAAATTCAATTTGAAGAGCACCGCAAAACCGCTCATGAAAAGCAATTGAAAATGGCGCGCGAGCTGCAGACAGAGCGCAACCTGGTGGAAGAACTTAAAGGAAAACTGAAATCAGGTTCAGGAAGTAAGTAACGTAAAGGCGATTTACGAACAATCGCAAGAAGAACAGCCGAATTAAGAATTGATGGAGTAATATTCCATCCTTCCAGTATTCCAACTTTGCAAACCTCTTTACCGCATCTCCGCTTCAACACTTTTACTGTTTCACCATTGAACAGTTGAACAACCGAACAATTGAACTCAGAATGCCGATCGCTTTACCTACAACGAGGCGGCAGGACTGAGACCGTCACATAAATACTCTTTTATCCCCCGGACTTTTTGAAAATACTTCTTCGAAGACAGTCATGGATTTTCCACGATTTTTTTCCAACTTATAGCCTGAACCCCAAAATTTTTAATTATGAAAACACCCAGCTTTTCACGGTCGCGCCGAAAATTCATTCACACCGCAGCAGCCGGGGCAGTTGTAGCCCCATTCATTCTTCAATCCTGTATACCCGACGACGGCATCCTTCAGCACGCCTGCATTGGTGTCGGCGGTATGGGATGGGGTGATCTGGAAAATTTTAAAAAGCACCCAAAAGTCCAGATAGTGGCGCTTTGCGATGTGGATGCTGACCGACTGAAAAAAGCGTCGGATTTAGTACCTGAAGCCAGAACGTATTCTGACTGGCGTGAACTTTTCGACAAAGAAGGCAAAGTCATCGAATCGGTGAACGTGACGGTTCCCGACCACAGCCATTTTCCGATAGCATGGGAAGCGATCAAAAGAAAAAAACATGTGTATTGCCAGAAGCCCATGTGTCATGATGTGGCGGAAGTGCGACAACTCACAGAAGCCGCTGTAAAAGCCGGAATTATTTCACAACTCGGCACGCAACACGCTTCGTCACCCAATGACCGCGCAGCAGTGAAACTTATGAAGGAAGGGGCTGTCGGCAAAGTGAAGCATGTGTACTTGTGTTCTAACCGTCCGGGCGCTGAGCAATACCGAATCGCCGGGCCAAGACCTGCTGAGGGATTGGAACCGCCGGCAAACCTGAATTGGGAAATCTGGACAGGAACAGCGCCGGTGCGGCCTTATGCCCCCGATATTTATCACCCGATGCTTTGGCGTTCATGGCAGGACTTTGGCACCGGATGGAGCGGCGATATTGGCTGTCATATCTTCGATGCCGTATGGAAAGGGCTTGGACTTACCGCACCAAAAACAGTCACAGCCCAGGTTCAGCAGTCATGGCAGGAATCACCAGAGCGCAGAGCCGATACGTGGCCGCAGAGCAATCACATTACCTGGATGTTTCCGGGAAGCAAAATGACCGAAGCCGACGAGTTGCCAATTGAATGGTTTGACGGTGAATTTTTCCCACCGCAGGAAGTGATGGATTTGTACCCCGGTGAGAATTATCCCGCTGAGTCAGCCATGCTGATCGGTACGGAAGGCGCTTTGCTGGTGGTTCATGGAGGCGGACTGGCACTTTTACCTCAGGATAAATTTGTCAACTACGACATGCCAAAATTCCCGGAGCGCAATCATTACCATCACTTCGTAGATGCATGCCTAGGTGGTGAGAAAACGGAATCGCATTTTGCCCAGACAGGACCAATGACCGAGGCAATTCTATTGGGAACCATAGCTATACGTGTGCCCGACACATTGCTGGAATGGGACGCAAAAAGCCTCAAATTTCCCAACCATCCTGATGCTGAAAAATACCTCCGGCGGACATATAGGACGGGATGGGAGGTAGTGTAGCGGAAGCGAAAAAGTTAATTTATGAAAACAATTGTCCTTTCATTGTTAGTAATACTGGTCTTTGGAGCAATCAACACCGTAAAAGGTCAGAATTGGAAAGTTGACTCTGTTTTCTATTATCATTTTTCAATGATAGATTCCGCCTATGATATAAGCAATAGATTATCAATTGAGCTCTCTTCCGATAAAGGCAATATCGATTCACTTAATATTGATAGACTCCCTAATTATATGGAATCGGTTCGTTTCTTGGAAAAGGTCACTGAAATCGGCTCATCAAATCAAGATTATTTTAATTCAATATACTTAGATAATGAGGTGATAAGGAAATGGAAAAATTGGTATGCAAATAATTCGGAAAAACTGTATTGGGAGATAAAAAATGCAAGAGTCAACCGAAAGGATAAAGACATTTATACTGGAAAGCTTCAGCCAAAAGGACTATGATTTTGCATGGCCCGTTGGGGAGTGAAAAAATGTACACAAGGTCACTAAGCGTAGAATTTTTCTACGAATTCCTATACTTGACAGCTTGTGCGGAAGGATTTGTA
>JBGSYX010000419.1:0-2716 GCA_041750735.1 Cyclobacteriaceae bacterium | reverse complement strand
ATTAGCCAACATAATTTAGCTATGCTGATGGCAACTATGGTATAATAATTGATTGATTTTTATTTTACCCAAATTGTCCCCTAAACTAAAAATATCGCCATGAAAAAGGTAATTCAAGCATGTCTGTTTATTATTCCCGTTTTGTTTTTTGTTTCCTGCCAGGAAGACGAGGCGATTACGGATCTGGCCAAAATCGAAGAAAATTTGAAGGATTATGTTAGAGAGACTAATGTTTCAAAATGTACTATAACGATAGTCCAAGGAGATAGGAGTAATTTTGACCCTCAACCAGTTGAATTTGAAATTGAGGATGGATTTCTGATAGTTAAACAAGATTCATATGCCAGATACAATCTATTGTATCTTTTACAATATTATATCTCTTCTGATGGATATCTACAATTGACCTTCAGGTGGTAAACGTAGATTATTAAAACCATTGCTTCCGTGCCAATCTTCCCAGTCTGATCTCAGCATCTCGCTGAGACTCACAGACGCCACCCCGTCATTCCCGCTAAAGCGGGAATCTGCAAAACACCGCGGCATTATTTCTTCACTAAACTGTCTTCGTCTCCTGATTCAACCCGCAGGCCTCTCAACTTTCTACTCTGCTCAAGGTGATAAGAAGCCCCTTTCATTTCGAGCAAAAGCGAGATATCTTTGATTTATAGTTCTGCTTAAGATTCCTCACTTCCGTTCGGAATGACGCTGAAATAGTCTAATGTCATCTATCCATCAGACAGCGGATCGAAAGTCCAAAACTCTTGGGAGTTGAGAGTCCGGTAAAATAGGTACTCTCAGATTGTATCCAACTGCCGATTCCCACCTCTTCTTGAATGACATACCCACCATCCTTTCCTCCTATTTGTTCTAGTGATCCGGTACTCCACCAGGCACTTATGGAGCCTGACCCAAAGTAATCACCATAGCGAGAGCGTTCACCACCAGGTAAAGCTGTAAACCCAGTCTTGTTTCTTAAATCAGGAAAATCGGTATTTCCAACGGAGCCCGGATTGGAGGAAGCTTGCCAACCCGTTAATGCCGCCAGTGCTTTTGCAGTACTTTGCTCGCTCGGGCTAGCATTGAAGCCGTTTTCGCGAAGATATTTGTCTAATTCATCCCAATCGGCCTCAGTCGGCACCCGCCAGCCGGATGGAGCAATGTTACGAGTGTCGCTTGCTGCATACCAATTGTATAGCCGACCATATTTGTCCGAATTATTGGATGAATTTTCGTAATCGCAGAATGCAGAAGTAGTTAATTGCCCCCACTCTTCATTTTCAGCTATATTTGGTATGGGTGTTCCATCACGGAAAGTTGTGGTTTTCAGGTTTTCCACCATCCATACCTGTTTTCCAATGGTAATAGTATGATAAATATTACCGTCGATGTCGGTAACCGTGGTTGGTAAAGGCTCTTCATTCTCACAGCCAGTCATAAATAATAACAATAATCCCAGTATCGTTGATGGGAAAGGACGGAATAGTTTTTTCATTTTCATGTGGATAGATTTAAAAGTTGATGTTAGGATATAGGAAATCTGTTATTTTTAAAACTCAAAAACCGCACCATTTAACCATAGTTCTTGAGAATTCCTGAAAAAAACCAAACTTCTTGATTATCCTATTTCTAATTGATGTCATTTGGGAAATTAATGATGAACAAAGTTTAAACAAAAAACGTCAGGAAGTCAAGGGGTTCTAAGGGTTTTCCGTAAGCCGTTTTCGACTTATTTGAAAGCACCGATTTTGCATCGGGAACCCATCGGTCTTAACGTCTATCTGAGAACCACGATCGGTTGGTTTTGAACATCCCCAAGGTTCAAGTGCTGGCTATGTTTCCGTTCCCTGTCATATCGAGCGAAAGCGAGATATCTTTGGTTTATAGTTCAACTTAAGATTCCTCACTCCCTTTCGGAATGACTATAGAATGGCACCACCGGTCCTTGGGTTAGGGTCCGCACCAACCAGCAACAGATGCTAAACCATTAGAGGGATATTATGTAACCAGTGGTTGGCTACAAACAGTATAGTTGAGTAAAGCAATTACGGGAATAATCGGTAAATGTCTTTTCGGTGAGCAAGAATTATGAAGTGGACATTCATTCCATCACTTTCAAATCCGAGCCTGTAATCGCCAATGCGCTTCCGGTAAAAATCTCCGCCGCCTTTCAATTTTTTTATTGCCGGAAGTTGGTCGATTGAATTCGCCTCTTTTACCCTGTCAATAAATTTTGCAACCTGCGTCTTTATATTCTTGTCAGCCAGCCTATCGAGCCATTTTGAAAAGGATCGATCGAAGGTAACGGTCATTTCAGTTTTTTCAGAATAGTCGCTTCGGAGACAGTTTTGCCAGTACGCTCCTTTTTCATGAGTTCAACTAGAGCAATGTCCTCAAAATCAGTCAGACTCATTTTTGCCGCAGGAATTCCCGTTTTCTTAGCTAATTCCATTAAAAACTTCATGTCCTGTTTATTCTTCGGTTTTAGTATTATCGCCTCCATTGTATCTTATTTATTTCACTATAAATATACTTGTTTTTCTTGATACGATACCCCCTTCTGGTCTTAGCGTCTCACTGAGACCAACCAGGTGGTTGGTTATAAACCTCCTCAAGGCTCCAATGCGGCTATGTTCCCATTCCCTGTCATATCGAGCGAAAGCGAGATATCTTTGGTTTAGGGTTCGGCCTAAGATTCCTCACTTCCGTTCGGAAT
>JBGSYX010000418.1:0-4778 GCA_041750735.1 Cyclobacteriaceae bacterium | reverse complement strand
GATAGCGTTAAGTCAGTACTAAAACAATTGATAAGAAATAATCTCTTTGCCGCTGAAGACAGAATCGATCTTATTAAAGACAGCTACATAGTCAAGATGGATGGGTTCCCAAAGGATGGTCCAATAGCAAAAGCTATTGTTTACTTCATTGTGTCTAAACTAAATACCATCTACGAGAAGCTCCCAAAGCAAGCTGTTGATCAAGACAGCGTAGAACTTCGCCATTTCACCATCATTGATGAGGCACATTATATGTTGGGTTTCGACAACAAACCACTTCGTGATTTGATTGCCACAGGTCGTAACAAAGGATTGAGCATTATACTGGCGACCCAAAATATGGATAGTTACAAAAGCGAGTATTTCGATTTTTATGCAAACGCTCAATATCCACTTATCATGAAGCAGCAGTCAATTAATGATGGGGTTATAAAGGATTTGTTCGGTGTTTCAGGAAAAGAGTTTCAGGAGATCAAGGAAGCGATTGCAGGCTTGCAAAAAGGAGAGTTGATTATTAAGAATCCTACAGCTATTGCTTTAGGAATGGGTAAAAAGTTTAAAAAGATAAAGGTGAGACATCTCATTTAGTTATTCGAGCCAACATAAATCAATTGATCAGACTAGTATAATTAATAAAGCTCTGGCCAGCACCAGCCACCTTTGATTCAAGGATGGGAATGATCAATTGGAATATATAACAGATATAGAATCGGATAATATTTTTAAGAAGCATAATATGATTTTTCTTACTACAACAAAACTTGCCGAAAAACTTGGGGAAGATAGCAAACAACTCTTTTCACAACTCAACGAATGGGGTTGGATAGAACGCATTGACAAAAGATGGGTACTAACTGATTTAGGTCGCGAAAAGGGTGGACAAACGAGGTCTGCACCAGAAATTGGAGAATTCGTGGTCTGGCCTGAAAACACAATTATTGATAAGATTGATGTTTCACAGGAAGATCAATCAGCACCTATAATTTATGATGACGAAATAGACTCAAAAGAGATATCAGAAGGCGAAGACTATTTAGTTGAATATTTTGATGCCATAAAAATGGAATACAGACAGCAGCATATCATAGAAGGATTGGAGGATAGGTACGCTGGATTTAGAGTTGCGGACTTCTATTTGCCAAAGTACAAAGTTATGGTTGAGTTTGCAGGTCGATGGAATAGAAGTGACGAAGAAAGGGCAAGGTACAGGCACAAAAAAACGGTATATCAGGCCAATGGAATTCCGTGTATATGGATTTATCCGGACAACCTTGGTGTACTTCACTATATTTTTCATAAGCGATTGGAAAATGTTCTTGGCCGTCATAGCTTAGAAAAGGCACTTTTAAGGTATCGGTTAACTCAATTTTGGGAAGTGGATAGTAATAATCTTGCAGGCATAGTTATCGGTATTCTTTTTCTATTTTGGCTTTCCAAGCCCTGGGATGAGAATGAATTATTCGCATGGGGAAGTTTAGCATTGATTCTGTATAATATTTATCGCATTATAACCGATTTGAAGACTATTATGAGAGGGAAATCAATAGATATTTCACGATTAAATAGATGGGATGATTGATTTCAGAGAATTTCCAGTGCTTGAGAAAATTATACACCATAGCTTGTGAGCTGCAATTTTATAGCATCACAGTAGTTTAATTGAGCGATCCAAAAGAAAATCTACGTTTAAGTGATGACCGTACAACTAAAAGATATTTTTTAAAACTCAATATAATTTGATCCTATGAACACCCAAAAATATTCCGTCAACCAACAATCCATTTCAATATTACTTGCCTGGGTGCAGGCCGGCGAGATAGCCATTCCGGAAATCCAGCGCCCATTCGTCTGGGACAGCAGCCGTGTCCGGGACTTGATGGACAGCCTCTACCAGGGTTATCCCGTGGGATACGTGATAGCCTGGCAAAATCCCAATGTACGCCTGAAGGATGGCTCCATGGCCAGGGGGAAGAAAATCCTCATCGATGGCCAACAGCGAGTTACGGCGCTGCGGGCAGCTATTCTCGGAGAATATGTGATCAATAAGGATTTTGATAGGATCAAAATTAAAATCGCGTTTAATCCTATCACCGAAAAGTTCGAGGTACAGAATCCCGCCATTGTAAAAGACAGGACATGGATTCCTGACATCAACGAAGTGCTTGTCAATAGCAGCCTGCTCAAAGTCATCAGAAAGTATACGGAAATGAATCCGGAGGCAGATGAAGAACAAGTCGAGAAAGCGGTAAGCGTACTCCTGGATATTCCGAAGAAACAAATCGGGATCATCGATTTGTCTCCTGATCTGGACATTGAAACAGTGACGGAAGTATTTATCCGGATCAACTCTCAAGGGGTCGTGCTTAGTCAGGCCGATTTTGCCATGAGCAAGATCGCCGTGAATGAAGTGTATGGTGGGAATACCTTACGAAAAGCCATCGATTACTTTTCACACTTAGCTTCTTCGCCTGATTTCTACAAACATATTATTGACTACGATGAGGATTTCACCCGAACGGACTTTTTCCGTCAAATGTCCTGGCTAAAAGATGAAAAAGAAGATCTGTATGATCCCACCTATACCGATATACTGCGGGTGTCCTTTACCAAAGAATTTAACAGGGGCAAACTTTCCGACCTGGTTAGTCTGCTCTCGGGCCGGAATTTTGAAACACGAACTTTTGAGGAAAGTATTTCGGAAAACTCATTCACAAAGCTTAAAAAAGGCGTGCTGGATTTTATGAATGAGACCGAATTCAAACGGTTCATCATGATCATCAGATCTGCGGGTTTTGTAATCCCGGAAATGATTCGATCCCAGAATGCACTGAACTTCGCCTATATTGTTTATTTGAAGCTCAGGGAACAAAAACTGGAATCATCGTTAATTGAAAAATGTGTCGCTCGCTGGTTTGTCTTTAGTATTCTCACTGGTAGATACAGCGGATCACCCGAAAGTATGATAGATTATGACATTCGCCAGATCGAATCCAAGTCTTTCGTAGAATACTTGAAGGAGAAGGAGCAAGCTGAACTTTCGGATGCCTACTGGAATTTTGGATTGGTTCAAACACTCACATCGTCAGTGTCCAGCAGCCCAAGCTTCAATGTTTTTCTGGCTGCTCAGGTAAAAGCAAATGATAAAGGTTTCCTTTCCCGTGATATTACTATTGGTAATATGATCGCTTTGAGAGGAGATATTCATCATATATTCCCAAAGAACTATTTGAAAAGGAATAATAAGCAAAAGGGTGAATACAACCAGATTGCCAATTATGTGTTTATGCAGCAGGAAATCAATATAAAGGTCGGCGACAAGTCGCCGGAAACATATTTTAGGCAGGTATTCGATCAGTGTCAGGGAGGAAAGAAGCTGTACGGTGGAATCGATACGATGGAGGAACTAAGCAAAAACCTTGCGATGAATTGCATCCCGGAAAGCGTCTTTGAGATGTCTATTATGGATTATGATCACTTTTTAAAGGAGCGACGAGCCTTGATGGCTAAGAAGATCAGAAAGTATTATTTTTCGCTTTAGGAGGTAAGTCATTCAGAATTCCTACGGCGGCAAATGTGCGCCAGTCGGGTCGGTAATATTCATCCGCCCCCCGTGAAACCAATACGATTTTTCGCTGTGCTGCAAAATCATATCCGTTTCACGGGAAAAATCTTGAACCCTTTGGCTTAAAATCCGGCGCCGAGCCATTTTCACCCAAAGCGTTCGCCAAAAAACAACCCAGCTTAATTCGACAGTTTTTCATGTAAAGTTCGGAGCCTGGCCTGATACAGGACAAGGAACTTCAGCATAAATCCGACACACAACCCACGCCTGTTTATTCCGATCCTCCTTGCCTTTAAAGCCACCGCTAATACCCACCCACTCATTCCAGGCTCCGGATGGGACATTCAAATTCATGTCTCACTAAACCCTTCGTCTTCATGAAAACTTCATCAAAACAAATCGACGTGTATCAGATCGTCACAGACCTCATTATCGAGAAACTGGAAAGCGGCATTATCCCGTGGCAAAAACCATGGAATGACTACGGTCCGGCAATGAACTATGTCACCCGGAAACCTTATCGCGGCATCAACCAGCTTATCCTGAATGGGCTTCACAAGAGACCATTCTACCTCACCTTCCAACAGGCCCTTGACTTGGGAGGCAGCGTGAAAAAAGGTTCAAAATCCATCCCCGTCACCTATTGGAACATCCTGTATCGCGAAACAGGAACCCGGAGGAACCTGACCGCCTCCGAAGCACAGAAACTTCCCAATGACCAGGTAGAGCGAGTAGCCTTCCTGAAGTACTACCGTGTTTTTAATATTGATGACGTACAGAATGTGACGTTCGATATCCCGGAACCGGAAGTTGGTCGGAGTGACTTTAATATGGAGCTCTGCGATGAGGTGATTCGCAACATTCCCTTGAGACCGGAGATTCGCCACGAGCGCAGCGAAGCTTTTTATCACCCGGTTGAGGACTACATCAATATGCCGGAGATTGGACGATTCGAAAGACCAGAGATGTATTTTTCGGTTCTTTATCATGAGGCAGTTCACAGCACAGGTCATTTTAACCGTCTTAACCGCTTTGATCAAAAGCAAATCAGCGCCTTTGGCTCTGAAATTTACAGTAAAGATTATCCCAACTAAAATATTATCTCAACTTTCATTAGTAAGAGCTTGATATAAAGGAATATATCAAAGAATAGTTGTGATAATATTCTGAATAAAATCCGTCTATTATTACTGAACACTAACACTCAGTAATAAAA
>JBGSYX010000417.1:0-14031 GCA_041750735.1 Cyclobacteriaceae bacterium | reverse complement strand
GGTTTGCCATCTTTTTTTCCCTCATCAATGAAATTGATCAGCTTATCCGTGTACGTCTCCGTGGCATAATAGTTTTTGGGAAGTTTGGTGAGGTATTTTCCATCTTCTGTAAACACGGAAGTATGATTGAGTGCCGTCATGTTGGTCATATCCCAATAGCTTCCCATTCCGTCAAGCAAGGTGAAATCTCTTTCAAAACCACGGGCGGCCGGAATCCTGTCAGGCGCTTTACCCAGGTGCCATTTGCCAACCATATAGGTGTGATATCCCGCATCTTTCAACAATTGGGGCAAGGTTACCAGGTTGGTGCTCAGATGCCCTTCGTACCCTTCTTTGCCCATCTGGTTGGGGGCGGTCCACTCATCCATGTTACCCAAACCATTGATATGCGTATCCTGTCCCGACAATAACATAGACCTTGTGGGGGAGCAACTGGCATGTGTGTAGAAATTGGTGAATCGAACGCCTTCAGATGCCAGGGCATCCATGGTTGGTGTTTTTATCTCACTGCCAAACATACCCATGTCGGAATAGCCCATGTCATCAGCAAGAATAACAACGATATTGGGTCGTTTGGCCTGAGCAGTCGAGGCGGAAGATTGACAGTACGCAGCCGGTACAGTCAGCAGCAACGCGACCATAATGAACAGATACTTTTTCATAGCAGTAATCATTTCTTTAATCTGAATTGTTTTTGTTTTCACTGATGAACGAAACCATATAAGATCTTTACTTTTCATTGTATTATCACCATTCGCTATTCATTATTTTCATTTGGTTTTATCATTAAATACCCTTGTCAAACCAGGTGTGTTGCCAACCTAACGAGAAGGTCGTAAAATCCTGCCCCACGCGTACCACTGCACCTGTGCTCGCTGCAAATTTCAGTGAGTTGCTTTTTCCAACAGGCAAGACTGCCGTCAGTCCGATGCGCGTATTATTCTGTCGGTCGTCATTGTAGATGCCATCGATCGATGATCTTCCTCCTACATAATAGGTAGCGTTATATGCTACCCAAAATCTTGGAGTGATGTTATAGCTGATATGCGCCTGAAAAGCGCCCATGGCCTCTTGGGAGCGCTCAGAGCTACCCGGATAAAAGAAATTGTTTGAGGTGAAGAGCCACACACCCGAGTATATATCGATCAACCATCTTTTGCCTATTGGCTGTGATATTGCTAATTCCGGCTTAAAGGACCAGCGATTAGTGCCAATATTTATCAGTTTATCTGAAAAAAATTCTCCCGTGGGCATACCTATATTCATGCTTACACCGATTATTGTTTTCTTTGGGGCTTTCATGAATTCTTCGAGCCCTGTTGCCGGTGCACCAAGAACCAGTACGGTAAGTCGCAGTCGTGAATCTGACAAACCTGAACGCGTAACACTTTTCTGCTGGCCTGTCACTTTTCCTGAAATCTCAGCCCATGAATAAGGCATTGCCAGCATGATCTGAGAAGAACACCCGAAAAGCCCGAATGAATGTGCATAACCAAGCGAGGCTGTATTAACGGAGGCTTCCATATCTTCAATCTGCAGCGTAGGGTCTGTCAATATTCCGCCTTGCGAATATGAATAACCGGCAATAATGCTATTAGCATTGATAGGAAATCTTATATAAGCGCGTGGATCCAAGTCCTGAGCTACCAGCGATAAAGAAATCACGAATAGAAATAAACAAATCAATACGAACATCCGGTAATGGAAATGAAATGTCATTTTTGACTGGTGATTGATATCGCTTAAAAAACCTGACACTTAAAAACAGTGATTTCTCAATATAAAAATAGTTGCACTTTAAATTATCCGTTTCCGTGATTTGCCAATCAGAATATCTCCGGGGAACACACGACACGGTATTCAAAAATCAATACCTGCAACCATGCAAGAGTGCAACCGCCTCTGGAACATGTAAAAGAAATAATTAAAATACTGGTAGACTAAAACTTTGACGTTTTACTGTAAACTGCTTTTTCACAGTGATCAGAAAAACTGAAATTATCCCATATTAAATAGATCCCTGCCAGAAGGTGCATGGTAAATTTTCTGAGGCCATCGGAAAAAATCAGAATTACGTTTTTACTCTTCAATATCCACACCTGCCTTTTTTAATCCACGGATGATCTTGCGCTGCAAAGCCTTATCGAGTATAAATACATTAATTATGATGATGGCACGCTGCTCAAATTTGGGAGAAATCAATTTCAATTCTTTCATGGCTTCCGAAGCTTCTTTTTTCCTGTTAAGAGATCCAAGGACAGAAGTTTTCAAAAGGGGTCCCCAAAGAAAACCTTTACGCTGAATCAAGTCCGTCCAGTTAAGGGCCTCCTCATAGTCTTCGAGATGAATGTAATACATTGAAAATCCAATATATATACTCCACGCATAAAAAGGGCTCAATTCGAAAGCCTTGGTCATAAGCTGAAATCCCTTCACGTAATCACCAACACAGATATAACCTAGTCCTGCGGTGCTAGTGAACCATACATTATTCGGATTTATATTGATCATTCGCTCCACCGACTGGTAGAATTTCTTTTTATTGTGATTGAGAATGCATGACCATGCCAATGCTTCCCACGCAAACTGGCAGTTTGCATCAAGGTTAACTGCCTGTTGCGCCAACTTGGTTCCCAGCTTGCTATGATCTGATACGCCCTGTAGGTCAAGGGTCGCGAGGTCAAGGTGCAACTCTGCCAGGAAAGAAGTAAGCATGGCATTATCGGGGTTTTTTGTCAGACCGGTTTCAACGGCTTTTAAGGCCTCCCGGAAAGCCTCTTCAGAATAATACTGATGGTATCGGTTGTGCCAGTAAATGGCATAGAGATATTCATAATCAGTTGGTATGCCGGTTTTGATCATGTCGCGAGAGATCAGACCAAGAAAACCACATGCCATGCCCAATGCTTTTTGGACCACTGATTTATATGCCACAGGAAATTGATTGGAATAATCACTGATTACTAAGGAATCGGACCATAAAATCTGTTTATTCCTGACTGCAGTCAGCTCAAGATTGATTATTAAATTGTTGCCGACCTCCGAACAATGACCTGTGATCAGGTAATCACAACCCAGAGCATCGATAATGTCATCCGGATTTTGTGTTTTCTCATTTGCAGTTTGTGTTGAATAATTTGAAATAACCCCAATTTCATCAAACCTGGAAAACTCAGTAATCAATTCCTGCTGCAAAACAATACTGATCACCTCTGAATGAATGAATTTATTGAGAACATTGAATGGTAAAACGGCAAGAATTGGTTTTTTTACTTCGCTTACACGCTGTACTGAATTTCGATCTAAGGCACTGGATTTATCTTGCACGTTGATTTCAAAAACCGGAAAGTATCGCCCCTTGGGAATTGAAATACGGATAGGATCGTCAAAACCTGCCAACTGATAGTATTGATCAAGCGCTTTCCTCAGTCGAATAGCATGAATTCTCACGATGGGGCTTAACTGTGGATTAAAGTCGGGTTCTCTTCCCAACACCTCAGTAGCGATTACATATTCTTTGAGTTGTTGCTCTTCCCCATCCAGCGTTTTTGTAACAATAAAAGTTAAAAAGTCCCTTATGACTTTTGATTTACTAAAGGTCGGATAATTAAGGATCAGGGTCAATTGGGTCTTAATTTCGGATGACGTTGCTACCTTTTTTTCAACCATATGCACGGGCAGTAATTTTTATACAACTGAACATTAACCGTTTGTGAGGGCCCTCTTTAAAACCAATTTCTTAAACAAAGTAAGGAATTTTCTCCTTATGAATCCAAAAACAAAAGGTTTGTAACCAGGTATAGGAAGGTAGCAATTTCTTACTCTGGATTTCCGCCTGCTTTATAACTCTTAGGCATCTTCGTAAAAATTATTTCAAAGATAAAAAATGGCAATTGGGCTGGGCGCCTGATCTACCTGATACAGTTTTACTTGTTGATGCTATTTTACTGTAAAACGATGTTTTTGACCCGGTCATTGTCAAAATACACTGTTTGCTACGATGCAATTAGCTAATATTGTATCAGTTTTTTTATTCCAGATAACTAAATTCAGGTTGACACATGACGTGCACAAAAACTTTTTGGGGTTTGTCAGTTAAGCGATTGGTTTTCCTTAATATAGTAACGCTACTTATCGCGCTAACAGCCAATAATAGTTATAGTCAGGTATTTTCCAACAAGGAAGTTGGCCAGAAGAATCAGGAGGTAATCGACAGCCTCAAAACTACTGAATATCCATATATTCTTCCCATCTGGGGAGCAAAGGTCACCCAGGCAGGTTACAATCTGCCCAAACCGGCAGGTTTGAGTATGCAGTACTTTGGACAGAAATCAGATATAATAATCAATAACCTGATGGTGGGCTTTAACAATGGCCCTATGTATGATCTTGATGGTTTGGTCCGCTTTGATAAAACCGTTGCCACGGCCAGTGCTCTTACCGTACGGCCAGATGTTTGGTTGTTTCCTTTTCTTGATATCTACGGAATTCTGGGTAAAGCTTCTGCCTCCACAGATATTGGATTTGGTGTGTGGATCCCCGATTCTACCGGCGTGGAAAGTGAAGTGCTGTCGGCAGGTACGATTGTAGATTTCAATACAACTACCTTTGGATTTGGTTTTACTCCAACCATTGGTGTAGCAGGCGGCTTTCTGGCACTTGATATGAATGTAGCCTGGACAGATGTGCCCCAGCTTGAAAAACCTGCCAGGTCATTTGTATTTGCTCCACGGTTTGGGAAGTCATTTAAACTGAAAAAGCAAGACAGCAACATTGCGGTGTGGGTAGGAGGATTTCGTGTAAGTATGGCCAGTGAAACCAAAGGGTCGCTCGACTTGTCTGATGTGTTTCCGGAAGGCGGGGGTGAAATCGGAGCCAAAATCGATCAGGGCATAGAAAAAGTGAATATCGCCCAGGAACAAGTAGACACATGGTGGAATGATCTAAGTGAATTGGAACAAAATAGTCCTATTAATAAGGCTAAATATAATGCAGCAAATAAAACACTGGAAAGGGCTGGAGAAATTTTAAGTGCTGCAGATGCCGCCATTACGAATATTTCCACCTCATCCGTGCAATACTCAATGGATAAGACTGTCAAGGATCCATGGAATTTTGTGATGGGTTCCCAATACCAGCTCAACGCAAATCTGATGTTGCGGATGGAAGTTGGATTTCTAGGTACGCGCAATCAAATAATGGGTGGATTGCAGTATCGTTTCGGACTCTGATAGAATGGAAGTTTTTATATAATTCTATTATTACATAGGTATATAAGACGTTGTATCATAATTCTAATATTCAATCAAACATAATTTTTAATAACCCTAATTTTAAACCATATGAAAAAGAAGATTGCATTTTACATCATCATCATAGGTATAATGGCTGGCTGCTACCCGCAGGGGCCTGAGTATTATGAAGATCTCGATCTTGTTTACACGAATTACGAGGAAAAATTTGATTTCGCCAGCAAGGGCACCTACGCCATGCCAGATCAAATTGTGAAGGTTGAAGGAAATTTGGCTGAGGGCGAAGATCCGGAATTTGTAAAGGAGCCTTATAACACACAAATTCTCACAAAAATACAGGCCAACATGACCGCCATGGGCTATACAGAAGTAGAAGACCCGGAAGATGCTGACCTGGTACTTTTTCCAGCCGTTTGGACAAATACAACAGTGTATTACTGGTATGACTACTGGTGCTGGTATTATCCGTATTATTGCGGCTGGGGTTGGGGATATCCTTCGGTTACAGCCACAACATCCGGTACCCTCGTAATGACACTCGTTGCTGATGGCACTGACTATATCGAACCAACAAGGGTATGGACAGCCTTGGCAAACGGATTGCTCTCAGGAGCCGTTAACACCAACCGGGTTAACGCAGCAATCGATCAGGCGTTTGAGCAATCACCATATCTTGATACAAAATAAGTCAACACATCAAAATACAATATAAGATGAAAAAAATTATTGCTATACTAGCTTTCGGCCTTTTGGTTATATCCCAAAATGCCTATTGTCAGCAGCCCAGTTATACGTCAGTCCAGTACTCTATTGGTTTCGGTACAGGTGATTTGGGTGATTATATATCAGCACCAAGCTTCCGTGGTGCTACAATCGAATACCGAAAGGCCATAAAAGATAACTTACTGGTAGGTGTCGATTTAGGTTGGAATGTATTTTATGAGAAAAAGGATTTTGCTACCTATTCATCAGGAGCACAGTCTCTTTCCGGCATCCAGTATCGCACTCAGAACCAATTACCCATGCTGGTTTCAGTAGATTACTTTTTATCGACAAATAGCGAATTTAAACCTTACATCGGACTTGGAATAGGGACAATGTACACTGAACGCAGTACCGATATGGGGCAGTGGCGATTAATGGAGAATCCATGGCATTTCGCTGTTAAGCCGGAACTTGGCTTTCTTTATGAAATGTCATATTCTACCTCATTCAAGGTATCGGCCAAGTATATTAATGGTTTCAAATCCGGCAATCTGGATGCGAGCCAGAATTACATATCTATTAACCTAGGTATGGCTTTCAACTTATAGTACCTACACCAACATCACATGATGAGTTTAAAAAATAACGGTGATTTAAAGAAAAACGAGAACCAGAGTCTATGTTTCAACTAAAGAAAAGTATAAATTAAGCAATCGTTTTTCATTTTTAATTCAGTATAGATTTTTCACTCATCTCAAAACTAAAACTATGATAAAAGTGCTTCTAATACCGATGTCGGCTCTGTTGATGATGAGCTGCACTATGCAAGGGAATGACCAGAAAAAGAATCTGGAATTGATAGACAATTATGTCAAAGCCGTTGAAAACATGGATTATGAAGCCATGGGTAACTATCTTGATGAAAATTATATGGGTGTGGGCCCTTCCGTTGGAGACTCCATTAATAAAGTTCAGGCCATTGAGAACTGGAAGGATTATGTTGATAATCTATATGCCAATATCAAATACAACAGGTCCAGAAGTATCTCAACAACAGTAACCGAAGGAGAAAACCAGGGCAACTGGGTTTCAAACTGGGCCGAAGTCACAATTAACTACAAAGATGGAAGGGGACCAGTTACCATTATGGCAAATACCACGTACCGGATCGAAAATGGTAAAATCACCAAAAGCTACACTTTCTACAACGAAGCTGACGCGTTAAGACAACTGGGCTATTCGTTTATCCTTGAATAAAAAACAGTACTACATATGAAAACTCTTATTATTACCTTATTTGTGTTCGGCACCATGGTTTCGGACATAGCGGCCCAGCAGGCATCAACCACATCGATGTCAGCCAGTCTGGGTTTGTATGCATTTCCGGCCAATGGCCAGACAAAGGAAGTTCAGGATGCGGACGAAATGGCTTGTTATAATTGGGCAAAGCAACAATCCGGTATAGATCCTATAAATCCTCCCGAGGTTCAGGCTGCAGCCGTTGATACCTCTCCGGATGGCACTGCAGTAAGATCAGCAGCTAGAGGCGCAGCGGCAGGTGCTGCTATCGGAGCCATTGCCGGTGATGCCGGAAAAGGTGCTGCTATCGGAGCTGCGGCCGGAGGAATGGGTGGAATCAGAGCCAAAAGAATGGGTGATGCCCAGCAGCAGCAACAGAACGCTCAGGCTGCTGATGCTCAGGAAAAAGCCATGATGGATAGTTTCAAGAAGGCTTTCACAGCTTGTATGGAAGGAAAAGGGTACACTGTTAAGTAAGGGTACTGTCTTCGAAAAGATTATTCAATTCACAAATACAAACAAAAGCCACTGCTTGGTGGCTTTTGTTTTTAACCATATTAAGAGAGCTCGCTTACAGATAATTCTAAAGTAATTCCCTTGAAGCGGTTAAAGTATTTAAATCAATACTATTTTGCCGCACAACACCAACCTTGATTTCGACTTCTCCTAAGAAAACACGACTTGCGGACCAAAAACACACGTTTTCATGGAAATGCTATCCACACAAATCCATATTTAACTTAACTTGAGTATATACCACTTTTTTAATTAATATTTAGGTAGGTATATTTGTCGCAAAGTAACCTTGTATGAAAATGACAGCAAAATTGATTAGAGTTTCACCTTTCATGGCATTACTGCTTTTTTTGGCAGGGTGCTATCCCATTGGACCTGAATTCGTTGAAGATTTAGATGCCACTTACACAGTAATCAGTGATTTGAGTTTTGATTTTGACGATCCTACGCGGCAAACATATTACCTTGCGGATACGATTATAGTACTCACCGATCCTAACGCTTCGGATACTGATATAGAAATAAATCAGGCAGCCATTTTAGAACGTGTACGAAACAATATGAATCAGTTGGGTTACACTGAAGTGACCGATGACAACGAGGCCAACACTTCAGATTATCTGATATTGGTGAGCGTCGTCCGTACCGATAACTACTTCACTACATGGTGGGGTGGAGGCTGGGGAGGCTGGGGAGGCTGGGGAGGCTGGGGCTGGGGAGGCTGTTGCTTTTTCCCACCTGTTGTGACCACAACAAATATCCGTGTAGGCTCAATCCTGGTAGATATTGTCGATTCACGCTCCATTAGTTCAGACAACAATAATCTGCCGGAAGTATGGCTTGGTATTGGTGAAGGATTATTTAGAGGAAGTCAACAAAATATAAACACGCGTTTGTTTGAGTCTATTGACCAAATGTTCAGACAATCACCTTATTTACAACGATAGTATCATGAAAAAATATCTAGTTATAGTCCTGCTTTTGATATCTGTATCTACACTAAAAGCGCAAATGTACTTCTCCTCTTTTCGTATGAATTATGATGTAGCTATCCCCCTTGGGCAATTCAGGGATAGCTTTATTAACCAAACTTCATGGCGTGGTATGAGCGCGGACAGCCGTTGGGAAATTAACGAACACACTACCGCAGGATTTAATTTGGGATGGCAGGTTTTTAGTCAGCGTTTAGACGATGTTACTGAAGAATTGCCTGGTGGTCAGACCACGGTTAACGGCACACAGTTTCGTTTTGTAAATACATTTCCGATGCAGCTCAATACTCATTATTATTTAGGGGATGAATATGGTGTTAGGCCATGGGCAGGCCTTTCTATTGGTACAGCCTTTACAGACCAGCGTACACAAGTTGGTTTTTTGGAAATGAAAAACACGTCGTGGAGTTTTGCTCTTACACCGCAAATTGGCATAGATTTTCCGATTGGCATAGACGATTCAGCCCTTTCACTCAACTTGCGCTATAACTATTTTTCTCAAAACACGGTTACCTATAACTATTCCTTCCTTATAATTGGTGCCGGATTTAAGTTTGGCTACTACTAAAATATTCAATTCACACATAAAACAAAAGCCACTAAACAGTGGCTTTTGTTTTTACGCATATACAGAGGGCTTGCTAAAAGATAATTCTAGAGTAATTCCCTTGTAGCGGTTATAGTATTTAAGTCAATAATACTATTTTTGCCGCACAACACTAACCTTATAAATAATGAAAGACGCAAATATGAGTACAGTATCAAGAAGGTCATTTATACAAACATCCGCTTTGGGTGTGGCCGGTTTAACAATTTTACCCTCTATTAAATCATTTGGTGCCAACAGCAATATCAACCTTGGGTTTATTGGTGTAGGCCAGCAGGCTATGTTCCTGATGAATGGCTTCATCAACATCGAAGGCGTTAAAGTAATTGCCGCGGCAGATGTTTATGGTGTAAAGCGACAGAGGTTTGAGAAAAGAGTAAATGAATTTTATAAGAAGAAAGGTACCAGCGTGGATGTGAAGACTTATGAGAATTATAAGGATTTATTAGCCCGCAAAGATATTGATGCGGTTGTAATTGCCGTCCCTGACCATTGGCACGCACTCATCGCCATCGATGCCTTGGCATCTGGCAAGGATGTTTATCTCGAAAAGCCATTAACGCTGACTATTCTCGAGGGAAAAATGCTCCGCAAGGCGGTACGTAAATACAACAGGATTCTTGGAGTTGGCAGCCAACAGCGTTCCGACAAAGCTTTCCAGTATGCTGTGAAAATGGTTCAGGATGGAAAATTAGGAGAAATCCAGAAGGTATTTTCCTATGTAGGCGCGCCTCCGGCACCTTATAATCTGCCACGTGAAATTGTCCCGATCGATCTCAACTGGGATATGTGGCTCGGACCCAATCCATTTGTATATTATAACCAGGAACTGAACCCTATCATTTCCCTGGATCCTCCACAGGATGAAAAAATTTGGGGTGGATGGCGCTGGTACAAGGAAATGGGTGGCGGCTTTACCACCGATTGGGGCGCACATATGTTTGATATAGCCCAATGGGGTCTTGGCATGGATGAAAGTGGACCAGTGGAAATTATTCCGGCAGGATTTGAGGACTATAAATTCCTGACGTATAAATATGCCAGTGGAATCATCATGACCGAAGAGCCATTTAATGCCGAAAACACCAAGGGTGTCAAATTCCAGGGTAAGGACGGATGGATCGAGGTATCGCGTGGGTATTATAAGGCCTCAAGTAAAGAACTTGAACCGAAGCTGGAAAAAGAAACCGGTCCGTATGAAACACGCATTCCTCACCAGATCAACTTTATCGAATCTGTAAGAGCGAAGAAAGATCCGACCGTGCCAGTTGAAATAGGCCATCGGACATGTTCGGTCTGCACGCTTGGAAATATTGCTTACGATCTGCGACGGCCAGTAAAATGGGATCCTGCCAAAGAAGAATTTGTTAATGATCTTCAGGCTGATTTGTATATGCACAGAGAGTACAGACAAGGCTACGAATTGCCCATACTTTAGGAAATCTCACAGTTTTTCATTAGAACCCCGGTTGTGTTAAAGCACTGGGGTTATATTTTTTAAAAACTATTTTTTCGACGTTCGCCAATAAGTTAACCAATCAACTAAATTAGCATCTTATGGACGAGAAACATAGAAAAGCCGTTGACTGGCCGGTGATGTCCGAATGTATGACGGAAAGCGTCCTGATTACAGATGCCAATTTGCATGGAAATGGACCCTCTATCATCTATGCGAATCCTGCGTTTGAAAAAATGACAGGGTGGACTATGCAGGAAGTTATCGGGAAAACACCAAGGATACTCCAGGGACCGAACACCGAGTATAATATATTCAGTGATTTAAAAGAAAAATTGGAAAGAGGGGAGACCTGGAGCGGCCGGACAATTAACTACAGGAAAGATGGTACTGAGTTTTATATGGAATGGTCCATCGTACCTATCCGAAATGAAGCATGGGTAATACATCAATATCTGGCGGTTCAAAAAGATGTGACCCACCTCGTCCATACTGAGCAAAAGCTTCAGCAAGCCAGGGAGGAGGAGCGAAAAAGATTGCTGGAAATTAAGAAAACCAACCTTAAGCTCAACCGACTAATAGCCAAGCAGAATAAAACGCTGGAGCTATTTATCAAATACGTCCCTGAACCAATTGTCAAGAAAATTTTGGCACAGTCGCGACACGAAATGAAAGCGGGTGAGCAACTGGAAGTAGGGCTACTTTTTTGTGATATACGAAATTTTACATCCCTGGCCGAAGAACTCAGTCCCAATGAAGTAGTCCATGTGCTCAATGTATATTATAGCAAAATGTCGGAGGTTATAAAAAAGCACAATGGTGTGGTAAACCAATTTGTCGGTGATGAAATATTTGTATCATTCGGAGCGCCGGTTCCCATTGAGAATCCCGAGATTTCAGCGGTACGTTGTGCTATGGATATGATTAAAAAATTAAAGGATATCAATAAAAGTCTCAATGGTATCGTAAAGAACACCATGGTGGTCGGGATAGGGATCAATTTTGGTTCTATTATCGCAGGAAATCTCGGTTCAGATGACCGGTTGTCCTACTCCATCACCGGGGATGCTGTAAACACTGCCAAGCGTATTGAGTCATTAACGAGAGGCATTCCCAATGCCATCCTCATCAGTGAAAATATTTATTTGAAGACAAAAGATGTCGTTAATGTCAAGCCATGGGGAGAAATCGAAATGAAGGGCAAACAATATCCTGTAAATATTTATCAAATCGTAATGTAAGAGTTTCGGAATATTATCTCCACTCGTACAATCCATTTCCCACTTATAACAAAAATGATTTATTCTGCAACCTAAAGTGGTTGTCTGACATCTATATCTGGAAAACCATTCATAGAGATGTTCACGAATTATCTAAAAGTCGCCATCAGGAATCTGTTCAGGCAGAAGTTTTATACATTCATCAACATATTTGGCCTCACCATTGGTATAGCGGTAAGCTTGCTTATCGCCTTCTATGTCTTTGATGAATTGAGTTATGACCGGTTTCATGAGGATGCCGACAGGATTCACCAGATTTATCTGAAAGCAAAAATCCAGGGTAAACCTATCGAAGGCGGGCATACCTGCGCTCCGATTGCTGCCGGCTGTAGAGAAGAGATACCGGGCGTGGAAGATGCCACACGTATTTCCTTATGGTGGGATCTGGTTATGCGATACGAAGAAAACATCTATACCGAAAAAAAGGTATTAGTGGCAGATTCCAATTTTTTCCAATTTTTCACTTTCGACTTAATCGAGGGTGATAAAAACAATATTCTGACCGAACCAAACCAGATTATTCTAACTGAATCCACTGCCAAAAAATATTTCAATTATACTCCTGGAAATGGACCTTCGCCAGTAGGTAAAATGATGCTCATGGGCAATGAAAAAACAAATTGTGCGGTGGTCGGTGTGATGCAGGATCCTCCATCGAATTCACATTTCACCTTTAGCATGGTCTTATCCATGGAGACCTGGGACTACAGTAGAAATACTGCCTGGGCCAGCAATAGCTTGTTCAGTTACATAAAAATCAATCCCGGAGTAAAGCCGGAGGAAATCCAGCAACGCATGACGTTGATGTCTGATAAGCACGTTGGTCCGGAAATCGAAAAATTCACCGGAATGACACTTGACCAATGGCGCAAAGCGGGGGATGATTATGGTTATTTTATCCAACCGATGACCGACATCCATCTCCATTCGAAGGTGGACACCAATATTGAAACGCCTGGCAAAATAGCCTATGTGTACCTGCTTTCCATTGTTTCGATTTTCATTATCATTATCGCCTGTATCAACTTTATGAATCTATCCACTGCACGTGCAGCCGGTCGTGCCAAAGAAGTTGGTATCAGGAAAACAGTAGGAGCGGTAAAAGGAAAATTGGTTTTCCAGTTCTTATCTGAATCGGTGATTCTTAGCGCTATCAGCACAATTCTGGCCATCGGGCTCATATATATTCTTCTGCCTTATTTCAATCAACTGGCAGGTAAGAGCATTTCTCCTGAAGTCTTGTTTACCTGGCCAGTCATTCTTGCCATACTGATGTTGCTGATATTGGTTGGAATTCTTGCTGGAAGTTACCCGGCATTTTACCTGACTTCCTTCCAACCGACGGAAGTACTCAAGGGAAAGGTGCGCCAGGGCTCCGGTGGCAGTTGGGTTCGCAATTCACTGGTTGTTTTTCAGTTTTCCATATCTGTATTTCTCATTGTTTGCACATTGGTAATCTACAAACAATTGAAACTGATTCAGGAAAAAAACCTTGGGTACGACAAGGAAAATGTACTGATCGTTGAAAATGCGGGTACACTGGGCGATAGCAAGGAAACATTTAAAAAGAAAGTACTTGAGTTGGCTGGCGTGAAAGCTGCCAGCATTGCCAACTTTGTCCCACCCCATGTTTACAATAATAGTGTTTGCTTCCCGAATGGCAACCAGGAAGAAGGTATTCTGTTTCATATGATTTATGCTGATAATGACTACTTGAAAACACTTGGCGTAAATATGGCATCCGGGCGATATTTCTCAGATGAATTTCCATCGGATTCTTTAGCGGTCATCATCAATAATACTGGGTTGAAGACACTTGGTTGGAAAGACGAAGAAGGTAACCAACTCGCACAACCCGATGATAAGGCTGCGCTCACTCACTATAATGTGGTTGGCATCGTGGAGGATTTTAACTTCTCATCTC
>JBGSYX010000416.1:0-14433 GCA_041750735.1 Cyclobacteriaceae bacterium | reverse complement strand
GGCACATATTGTCCACCGGTAGTTGCCAATTTGTTTTACGGCTTCTTTCATTATTTTCCTTTTACATTATTAATGATTGCTAATGCGTTTTCGACGTTTTTTTGCAACAAGGCGTAGTCTTTATTTTTCAGCACTTCTGATGTAATTAGGTTCGATCCCATCCCCACACACGATGCGCCTGCGTTAAACCACTTTTTCAGATTTTCTTCAGACGGCTCAACTCCGCCGGTGATCATGAAACTGGTCCAAGGCATGGGGCCTTTTACTGATTTCACGAAATCAGGCCCGCCGACAGACTGTGCTGGAAATACTTTTACAAACTCAGCGCCCAATTCCTCAGCACGCGATATTTCCGTTACCGATCCGCATCCAGGCACCCAGGCAATTTTCCGTTTATTACAAACCAGGGCTATCTCTTCCTTCAGTACCGGAGAAACAATGAAGTTAGCGCCGATTTGCATGTATAATGCTGCAGTCGGTGCATCAATGATAGAACCCACCCCAAGGATCATTTCCGGCATTTCGCGGTGAATGAACTTATTTAATTCTGCAAATAGTTCATGGGCAAAGTCACCCCGATTGGTATATTCTATCACCCGTATGCCGGCTTTATAACATGCCAGAACTATGCTTTTTGAAATCTCCAGATCTGGGTGATAAAAAATTGGAACCAAGCCGGTTTCATGGATTTTCTGAGCTACTTGTATTCTTGTGAATTTAGACATATGTTTATTTAGCTGCAAGCTGTAAGCTCCTGGCTTCAAGCTTTTTGTTTTAAGATTCCAATAAATTTCTGGAGCATTTTCTGTTCGTCATGAACTATTTCAAGTGTGGCATTGATATTGTCGACTTTTGAATATCCCAACTCCATCAAGATCAACAATTGCGTTTCCAATTCAAATGATGAGCCTAGCGCCATTTCTAAAAACCTTTTATAATCCTTATCACTCTCCCTGCTACTCCCCTCGGCAATATTAGATGGTATTGATACTGCAGCCCGGTTAATCTGAGCGCGTAATACATACCTTTCACTCTCGGGAAATGCTTCTGTCAATAGATAAGTTTGTTTCACTATCTCCATGCCATTCTGCCACACTTTCAATTGCTTAAAGTCCTTCATTTCTCAATTATTATCTTATCCATTGCTTGCAGCTTGCAGCCTGAAGCTTACAGCCTTAAGAACCTACCTCGAAACCCTCCCCGATCCATCTCCTTGCATCAGCTTTTCCACTTCATCGACGGTTACCAGGTTGAAATCTCCTTTTATGGTATGTTTCAAACACGATGCCGCTACAGCAAAGTTTAATGCCTTTTGGTCATCACCGGCATAGGTTAAAAATCCATAGATCAATCCGCCCATGAACGAATCACCGCCGCCTACTCTATCCACAATATGTGTGATCTGATAGGTTGGCGCTTCATAGAGTTTCTTTCCATCCCAAAGCACACCTGACCATGTGTTGTGGCTGGCGCTGATGGATCCACGAAGTGTAATTATCGCTTTTTTGATGCGTGGGAATTTTGCCATTAATTGCTTTCCCACGGATTCATAGGCCGCCCCTTCTATATGACCGCCGGTAACATCCACTCCTTCCGGATGGATATTGAACACTTTTTCAGCGTCTTCTTCATTGCCCAGAACAATATCCGATCCTGCTACCAGCTCAGGCATTACTTCAGTGGCAGATTTGCCATATTTCCATAGGTTCTTTCTAAAGTTGAGATCGCAGGAAACGGTAATGCCTTTCGCATTTGCGATTATAATAGCTTCCAGACATGCATCTGCCGCTCCCTGGGAAATGGCTGGAGTGATACCCGTCCAATGGAACCAACTGGCGCCATCAAATACTTTGTCCCAGTTGATCATGCCAGGCTTTATCTGGCTCATTGATGAATTTGCACGATCGTAAACGACTTTGCTTGCTCTGCTTACTGCCCCGGCTTCCAGAAAGTATATTCCTACCCTGTCGCCTCCAAAAATAATATCATCTATGCCGACGTTGCACGAACGCAAGTTCCTTATGCACCATTCGGCGATATCATTTTTAGGCAGACGGGTTACAAAACTAGTATCCAGACCAAAATTGGCGCATGTAACGGCCACATTCGCTTCGCCACCTCCAAAGGTGGATTCAAGACTTTGGGCCTGGCTAAATCGCAGAAATTCTGGTGTAGCCAGTCTTAACATGATTTCTCCAAACGTAACTACTTTTCCCATTCCATTTAAAATTTGAAAAACTCCTTTGCATTGTTATAGGAGATACTCTCCACTATTTTACCCAGCCAAGCGATATCATTTGGTAATTCGCCTTTTTCAACGTCCTTCCCAAGCAGATTGCACAATATGCGCCTGAAATAATCGTGACGAGGATATGACAGAAAACTCCTTGAATCCGTAAGCATGCCGAGAAAACGGCTCAGGAGACCGAGGTTTGATAGGGCATTGATTTGCATTTCCATGCCTTCCTTCTGATCCAGAAACCACCAGCCGGTGCCGAAATTAATTTTACCCGGAATAGATCCATCGTTGAAATTTCCGATCATCGTACCGAAAAGGTAATTATCACGTGGGTTCAGATTGTAAAGGATGGTTTTCGCGAGTTGGTTTTCTGAATCGAGCTTATCCAAAAAGCGCGACAACGGTCTGGCCATTTCAAAATCACCAATAGAATCGTATCCGGTATCAGGCCCTAGTTTCTTCACCATGCGGGAATTATTATTTCGCAAAGCGCCTAAATGAAATTGTTGCGTCCAACCTTTTTCATGATCCATGATACCAAAATGAATTAGCATGGCAGATTTAAACTTCAATATTTCAGGTTTATCCAGATCCTTTCCTCCCCTGATCTTTGTAAAAATGGCCTTTATCTCATGGTCGTAGAAATCCTCTGCATAGATCTGCTCCAAGCCGTGGTCGGACAGTTTGCAGCCATTCTGGGCAAAATAGTCATGCCTTTTACGGATCGAATCTATGAATCTGCTAAAGCCAGAAATCTCTGTTCCGGTCAACACTCCTAATTTATTCACATACTCATTGAAACTCTTCTGATCTTCCACAGCCATTGCTTTGTCGGGCCGGAAGGTCGGAAGGACTTTCACGTTGAATCCTGATTGTTTTATGGTTTTATGGTGTTCCAGTGAGTCCAGAGGATCGTCGGTGGTGCATACTACTTCTACCTTGAATTGATTGAGCAAACCGCGACAACTGAATTCGTCCTTTTGGAGCAGGGTTGTGCATGTATCATAAATTTCCCTGGCTGAGTCGGCATTCAGAATCTTATCAACTCCAAAAGGCCTCTGCAACTCCATGTGAGTCCAGTGGTACAGTGGATTTCTCATGGTATAGGGCACGGTTTCGGCCCATTTTAAAAATCTTGTATAATCATCTGCATCGCCGGTGATATACTTTTCGTCAACACCATTAGTACGCATAGCGCGCCATTTATAGTGATCACCATCCAGCCATATTTTAGTCAGGTTTTCAAACTTCCTGTCGTTGGCGATGTCGCCTGGTGAAAGGTGACAGTGGTAGTCGATAATGGGCATTTTTGCAGCGTACTCGTGGTACAACTGCTCTGCGGTTTTGTTTTCAAGAATAAAATTCTTGTCCAGAAACTTTTTCATAGTCGGTTAACATTTATTGGTGGTGAAATCCTTTATGGAGATTTTATGCCTTCGGGCCTAAAACCCTGATTTCATCAAACAATTAAAAAATCAAATGAATATAGGTTTTATATGTCGTTCAAAAAGGTTTTCGGTGACATTTCTGGCGATAATGTCCTTATACTTCACCAGCGCATCATAATATCGCTGGTCAAATTCGGCAGCTACTTTGTATCCACAATGCAATAACTGCCTGAAATGTGGGTTGAAATCAGGATGAGTTTGGTCATGACGCAATGTGTTGGCGTATTTTTCTCCGGTCCATTTATTCACTTCCTCCGCTGAGGGCAGTTTACTTAACTGAATATCGATAACCGTAGCATACGGTCCTGTCAGTTCATCAAACCTTGATAATGCTTTCGCATAAATAGCTTTAGAAAGTTCGAGACCTTCTCCTCCGCCTTCCGCTAGTCCGATCAGTTCTTCCAGCCATGTAGTACCGGCAGTTTTCACATGTACACCGGCATCGTACTTCTTCATGATTTGCTTAATAGAGCTGTAAATCGAAAACTTGTCGCTGCCGGAATGTACACTCAACTTGAGGTTGGCCGGTAAATTAAATTCCGAAATAGCGTGGTTGATTACCAGTATATCTTCTTCAAACTCCTTGGCAAACTGCTTCACGTTGCCAACGTAGTCAACACCCTTGTTGAAACGGCCGGTAAACTTTGGAGCTATGGTTTGTACCGGAATTCCGGCATCTGCCAATGCTCCCAGTATAAAGAACAGTTCAGCTGGTGTTTGCGGATCGGCAACCTCATCCATAGATACCTCTGCTACGAAATTTTCATTTTGCTTCAGCTTGGCGATTCGTCTGTATATTTTCCCGGCTTCTAAGGAGGCGAAAAGAAACTTATCGGCGATCACGACAAGAAAATCCTGATCGATACTAAGTGGTTCTTCAATGCCTGGAATAACAAGTTTACCAATGTACTTTTTGTATTTATCCAGAAACGCCGTTTTTTCGGCAGATGCAGCAGCCTTTCCGATATAGTCGGCGACATCTAACGTAAAAAAGTCAGCGGTGTCAGCGAAACCATCGACAGTAGTTAGGTTTATATGATCAGCATCCACAAGATACTGCCCTTTCCAGCCCAACGTTTTTACAGCTGAATCAGCTTCCATACGAACACTCGGTGGTTCGGATTTTACGATCTTATGCTCACGGTTGGATTTATTCCAGACATGAGTCAATTCAACCCCTGCATTTAGGGCAAGGATGCTTGCCTTTAGTTGAGCTTCTCCCTGGTGGGCGAAACGGTCACCAGTACCGAATGAGTATTTTCCTAGCTTTAACATAAATTGAAGAGTCTATTGTTAAAAAATTGTTTGCGATTATGGATGGTGTGCTTGACATAATTAGCACACGTGTGCATAAAGTTAGACAAAATTTTCACATCGTGAAATTATATAGAACAAACCTATGACGTTTTGTTAATATTAATCCAGTCATTACTAACAAGGTAGTGATCAATCTGTATTATTAAATGCCGTGAAATGCAGGCAAATTGTCGTCAGTAGATGGAACTTTTCGGGGAATGATCAATTTCTGGCATCTCTTGATTTCAATGACACAAAAATCTGTGATTCCACGAGTTCTCGGAAAGTCTCATCCCCCGATTTTGGGTGCTTTATAAAATTATTCATGTAATTCTCATAGCGGTTCATATCGATGCGATAGATGTCTGGTTCTTTTCGAGTCGGATGTTCTATTTCATCAGACATAATGACGGAAGGGGAATGAAAGTAGCTGGCAAATTTTTCTATTTCTGAATGGATATTGCTCGTTTTAAATAACCGTGAACTAAGGAGTAGAAAGGGTCTATTAAAAATCACTGCAAAACTAATCGCCGTGGAAAAGTGTAAAAGTACCAGCGAAGATCCCTTTATCAATTCGGCAGTTTTATTGTAGAACAATTCAAATTCGGGCAGAAAGTCGTTAGTCCGAGCACTGCTTCTCCGGGGGTGTGCCGCAATTATAACCTTCAATCCGGTATAATCAGAAAAGGCTTTCAGATACTTATTCAGTTCGCCGTAATACTCTTTTTCCGAAAAGTTGCTGATTATATGGTTCGTTTTAAAGTCGGGATGATGCACAAAATATTGGTCGATGAAGACAGCATAATTCCCGGGGATAAGGATGTCTTCAGTCAGATTACTGGATAGTCGATAATCCAGAGATACGGTATATTTTATTGTCGTCTGCTTTCCCTGAAGACTGCGAATCTCGGATGATAAGGAACTTCTGGACGTAATAATCATTTTCGCAGGGATTTTGCTGATGACGGCCCACATAAAATCGTAAAGGTCCTGTGGCTTCATCAAGACTTTTTTCAGGTGAAGCCTCCTAAAAAACTTGATCAAATCAATTTTAATTGAATGATATGTTTCCTTAGCTATAATCCTTGGAAACACAGTGTTTTCAAATACAATGTAGGGTATTTGAGCCCGGAAAATACTCACATACATCCATGCGCTGTTGGCCAATAATCCAACATCAGTGACTATTATGGAATTCTCTTTATGACTTTGTATGAATGCATCAAATTCATGTCTCTTCGAAAATGATATCACAAATCGATTTAACTCCGGCGGACAAGTAGATTCAATCTTTAGCTTCTTGAGTAAGCTGGAAATGTCAAGATACAGGACAGTATATCCCTTGCTGGTAAAATAATCGAATTCATCTCGGATATATGCGTCCTTTGTGAAAGGAAACCGATGAATAAAATAGATATTAACCATCCGGTGGAGCGAATTAAAATTTTCGGTATTTCAATTTTTCCCGTTGTTCCTTTTCTATATCGAGAATCTCCTGTCTTTTGTATGTCATGGCCTTATTGACTGCTTTTAAATCCCGGCACAACCTTCTGAGACCGTCAGGCTCAAGAGATGCCGAGTGATCGGTGCCTTTCCAGGTTCTATCCAAAGTATAATGCCGCTCAATCCAAATAGCCCCCAAGACATACGCAGCTATATCAACTGATATACCCAGGTGATGACCTGAGAATCCTATACCCCTGACAATTTCGCCGTATTTTTCTTTTAAGGAGGTTATTTCCAATAGACTGACGTCTTCAAAAGGCACCGGGTATCCGGAAGTGCAGCTATATACTACGAGATCCTTGTTTCTTTCCAATCTTATAAAAATGTTTATCAGTTCGTCTATTTCGTTCTTGGTTGTCATGCCGGTAGATACATGTATCTCACCCTGATAATGCAGCGCTAGCCATTCCAACATTTCATAATTATTATTGCACGCCGATGGTACTTTAATCAACCCCGGCTGTAAGGTGGCGATTTCTTTGGCTGAAGTTAAATCCCAAACCGATGAGGTGTATTCAATTTCCATCTGAACAGAATATTCCTGGAGCTCAAGATGCTGGTCTATCGAAAACTCTAAAAATTCACGGTGCTCACCATAGGTTTTTCCGTAAGAATGAATAGGATTAGGATGCGGGGCATTGTATTGTTGCTCAGTCAGCAATTCCCTGTTGCTCCTCTTCTGGAATTTAACGACGTCAGCCTTACAAAATACTTTGGCCATATGAATCATTTCTTTTGCTATCACCATGTCACCCTTATGATTACAACCAATTTCAGCAATTACTCGCGCTTCCTTCATGTTTTAGAATATTGTTATTGAATAAGTTGATTTAAGAATTATGACCGGCATTCATCCGCTAGTTTCTCCGGACCTCGTAATTTAATAAATCATCATAGCTGCTGATGTGCTATCAGCCTCTTGAAAACCTCTTGTTATAATTGATTAAAAACTCTACGCATTCCCTGATGGCTCCCTCGCCTCCATTGGACTGCAAACTCAGGTCAGCATTATTTTTAACTATATGAACGGCATTGGCTGGGCAAATTCCCCATCCTGATGAAAGAATATTTGCAAGATCGTTGATATCATCGCCGAGGTAGGCCACTGCATTACGGCTTGCTTTCAACTCCCTGACAAGGTTATTCAAAAACGCATACTTATCCTTCACACCCATATAGCAGTGCTGAATCTCCAGCTTTTCCATCCTTTTTTTAACAATCTGGCTTTTTTCAGAAGTGATAATAATAGGCTGAATACCTGCTTCTCTTAATATTTCCAAGCCCATACCATCAACAAAACTGAAGGTTTTCGAAAATTCCCCATCCGCAGAATAAGCCACTGTAGCCGAGGTAAAGACACCGTCAACATCCAGAACAAGGTATTTTACGCTGACACTGGGAGATTTTTGCCTTTGCAAACGATTTTTCAGTAACTGCTCAATAACCAGCAAATCCGACGGTTCGTCAATTTCCGTTAATGTGTCCTCTGGCATTTCAACAATCTTTATATTTCCTCCAAGTCGATTATTATACTCTAGAAAAACTCTCTTCGTACAACCATAAATGGCTCCGTTTTCTATCAATAATCCTCCAAAATCCTGCCGCCTGGGTCTCTTCATATAATCATAATTCAGGCTTTTCCCTTTTGTGTCCCAGATAAACCTGTGCGTTTTAACCACGGATAATACGGAATCAACTCCTGGAGTTTTTAACTGCTCGATAGCAGCATTTATGTCTACCTTGGTCGTGAGTGGGGATGTCGCCTGGAGCAAAAAGTAATGACTGAAATTAAAACCAACTTTTTCCGCTAGCTCCATCATGGCGAATTCTGTACTCGCTGTATCTGATGCACTCTCTTCACTCCGCTCAACTACTGAAATCTTCGAAGTCCAGCTATAGTCCTTTTCAATATAATTTTTTATTTCACTATCATCAGTAAAAACATAGATGTGGTCGAAGTCACTTTCGATGGCTTCTGATAGCACCCATGTGAACAGTGGCCTTCCTAAAATTTTAATCCTGTTTTTATGGATTATTCCCTTTGAGCCTGCTCTAAGTGGAATAATCGCGATTATCCTTTCTTGATTTGTTAGATTTTTTACCATAAATAATTACACTAAGCCAGCAATTTCTGTCTATGTGTGAACCAAACTCTAATACCGGCTCCCAAAATTAGACTATGTGCTTCTGTATTTTGTTGGAATGTTAAAGAAATATCTTGAAATCGTAAGAATTATCCGAATAAGCATGTTTTTTTGAACTCTACCTTCAGCATTATGGATATTCAATACCTTGGACTCGCCGCTTTTTGGTTTTTCTATTTCATCCTTCACAGTGTGTTTGCGACGGTGCTGGTCAAAAATCGATTTTTTTCCATGGGAATTTCCCCAATAAAATATCGCCTTGCTTACAATATTATGGCTTTGGTTATGCTAATACCAATCGTAATTTATAGCTCCGCTATGTATTCTGAATATGTGATAACTCCGAATAAACTAACCAAATACACTGGTCTCTTACTCGCGGGATGGGGTTTGGTTATAGCCAGGGTGGCATTTAAGAGTTATGACATGAAGGCATTTCTCGGACTTCACAATCTTGAGAAGGAGAATGAGTTCACTACATCCGGCTTGTTGAAATATGTGCGGCATCCTGTGTATAGTGGTTCGATACTGGGAATTATCGGCTATTTTCTATACTCACCTAAACTAAGCACACTCATTTCATCCATTATGATTATAATCTATTTCCTTGTGGGTATTCGCTTTGAGGAAAAAAAACTGATAGGTCAGTTTGGTCAGGCCTATCTTGATTACAAGAAGAAAACTCCAATGCTTATCCCTCGATTCAAAAGGAAGTAAAAAAAATCCCCTGAAACCCAAAAAGGCTCAGGGGATCACTTTTTAGTCATCTTAAAATTATAACACGTCGCAGTTTCCGGCCATACAGGCCAATTCCTGGGCCGCTGTGGTATAGTCTTCTTCTTCGTACCGATAGATTTTACTGAAATCGATATCGGGGAATTCAGCCAAAAGTTTTTCGTACTGCTCCTTGTCAATTTCCATATAGGGCATCTGGTCGAAAGATGCATCAAATGCCGGAAGGAATGTCATGCCGCCGATTTTATCCTGATTTTCCCAGGTCCATTTAATAATGTCAAGGACTTCGTCCGGTTTATAGGTAATGGTAACACTTGGATTGTGCTCCGTATAATGCACTTTGTTTTGAAGCCAGAACTCACATTGTTGCAGAGCTGACCTTTGACCGCGTGTTATCGCTGATTCAGGAGATTTTACAGGAAAATGAACAACATAGGTAGTTGCGTTTTCTTTGGTCTGGCCGTTTTCAGGATCCATTGGTACACCGGCGTTTTGCAATACCTTGAATATCGGCGTACGCGTTCCGACCCTTACATTGCGAACATAATATGGCGCCCATCGTGCATGCAGACCTGGTGAACAGTTGAGCAATTGGGATGAATTGCCGGATGGTTTTACGCAGGTAGTCGCTGCAGATGGATTGATACCAAGAATCTTGGCGACTTTCTGATTTGTCTCCACGACAACCTGCCTTAATATCTCCATATTTTCCGGATTCTGAACAGCAGGGCAATCGAGCTGACCATTGATATCTACTCCCAACAGACGCTCTTCCTCACAATTTTTTCTCCACTCTTTTCTTAATCCCGGGAAATGCGTGGCTTTGGATTGAATTGTACCAAGGATTGCCGCGAGTTCAACTTTTTCCTTTAAGTCTTCCAATGTGTCGTCTTCTCTGGCAACAGCTACAGAAAGGTTGCAGAACTGATAAGGTCTCAGGATGATTTCACCGCATGGGTTTGTGCCGAATTTTGCTTCCTTCCTACGTGCCGGTCTTGTATTGACGGCTGCTTTCCTATTAAATATTCCTGGCTCACCGCGTTCAGAGTTTACCATACTCAGCAGGAAGTTTGCTATTTCAGTTTGGCTGAGTTTTCTTTCCGGCCACACGGCTGAATTATTTGCATTCCACCTTTGGTTGTTCTTTTTCCAGAAGTCCCCATCCTTGCAATGCAGCATCTCTTTATCGTCGTAATCAAATAGCGCTATCATTGCTGTACGCCGCACACCGCCAGACACAGCCGCAGCGCCAACAGCACACATCATATCATGGGCATCGATTGGCCTAAGTGTAGAACCTTGTCGTGCAAGTATCCGTGATCGCACAAATTCCATCATCACCCTCAATGGCTCAGGGCCGGAAGCGCGTCCGCCTTTTATCCGTAAAACGGCTCCCGCTGAACGGATGAGTGAATAGTTAAAATGTACATCGCGACCATGGAACCATGCATCCAAGCCGGTTCTGAGCGCATCTGCCCAGCCTTCGGTGGAGTCCTCCACGACATACTGAATCGGAGCTTCATTTTTTTGTCTTCTTATCCTAGGTAGTTTTTCAATATAATCCAACTCTACAGAATAGCCGACACCACATCCGCTCATCGAAATTATAAGTGCTTCGACAAACGAATCGAGGCTATCTACTGGCATATAGGAACAGTTATAAATGCTAATGTTGTTTCTGCGTGCCGCCGGACCGGCCATGGCGAGTAAACGCATGGATGGCATCACTTTCATATTCAGTATACCATGACGCAGCCGCTGATAGGTCAATGGCTGCAACCTGAAATCGGAAAGTTCTTTCAGATATTCAATAGCGCGATCTACGGTTTCTACCCAAGTTTCCCTGCGGCCGTGGGTATAGGTGAAGCGGGCGTATTTATCGTAGAACTGGAATTTCTGTAGCTGGGTCGGGAAATATTTATCCGAGGCTTCGAATGCAACCTTTACCTCATCAGGAACAGGACGAACTTCCCGCATTTTAGCGTGCTCAGCACGATAAAGAATATATTTTTTCGCTGCTTCATATTCGCCTGCTGCCTGCAATACCATCTCAACGATGTCTTGTATCTGCTCCACGGTCGGTTGTTCAAATTTTGCCGACACTATATTTACGATCTGTTTAGTGAGCTTTTCAGAATCAAACTTGGTCCTGTTCAATCCTTTAAAACACCTAGTCAGGGCATTGTTTATTCGCTCGGCATCAAAATCCGCGATTCTGCCATCGCGCTTCACCACCTTGGTTGGCGACTTAAATTGTACTGTCTTATTCTCTGCCGGATTCTCCATAACCTGGGTTGCTTTCGGTTGTGAACCATTCTTGTTTTCCATGGTAGTTAACGTATTCTTTTTCATATTTAACGAATTTTTAATGCTTTTCCCTGTTATGGGTAATATTTTAAAATTGTACTTTTTAATAATTAATAGAGCAAAGTATACCAATGATATTTTGCCCTTAGACGACCGGATTCTGATTGGGATTGCTGCGACAGAGACAGCGAAAAAATAATCAATACAATGTTGATAAGTATTAATTATTTATGAAAAGTAGGGATTGACGATATCCTATGCAAACATTTAAAAAAGAAGTTATCCACATAATTGTGGTTAAGTTTTTAACCTCCACGTTTTCAATTGTTTATTCCCCTTGACCAAATTTTTGATTTAAAACCATTGTATTTTGTGATGAAAATTGTACTTTTCCCATACAATCAAAATGATTAGTTTTAATCCTGCTATATCAATTGCATTAAATTGAGTTATACTCCCAAATCCACCATTTCAATCTCCCAAGAAGAAAGAGCCAACATGCTCATTCATGGTGTTGGTGTAGTTTTATTTCTGGCAGGCTCAGTGGCCCTACTGATAAAGGCACATTTGTACCATGATCTTCTGGCCATTATAAGTGCATGGGTTTATAGTATTTCGCTAGTCGTGCTTTATTTGGCATCCACCTTTTACCACTATGTTTCCAAGCCTTCTTTTAAAAATGTATTTCATCTTGTGGACCATTGTGCAATTTTCCTGCTTATTGCCGGCACCTACACTCCGTTTCTGATGGTAAGTCTGAGAAATCACATTCATTATTCATTTCTGATTATTGTATGGGCTATCGCTGCTGTCGGCATTTTTTACAAGGTATTTATGATTAAAAAATTCCGGCTGCTCTCCACGCTCATTTATCTGGCAATGGGCTGGATGGCAATTTTTAAAATTGATGTGTTTTATAAAGTATTGCCTGCACCGGCATTATGGTGGATGTTGGCGGGTGGGTTATTTTATACTATAGGGACTTTTTTCTATTCTAAAGAACAAATACGGTATAATCACGCCATCTGGCATTTGTTTGTATTGTGTGGGAGTGCCTGTCACTATATTGCGATATATCTCTACGTTTTCTAATTCGTCAAATTTATCCCAAGATGCCAAAAGATACGTTTATCCCATATCGCCCGGTGCAGATTACGCCGATCGAATCGAACTACAAGAGCGAGCTTTTTTACTCGCACCTGAACCTGCGACGTTCCATCCGTGATTTTTCAGACAAACCGATCGACCGGAAAATCATTGAAAACATTATAAAAACTGCCTCCACGGCTCCGTCGGGTGCGAATAAGCAACCCTGGACTTTTTGTGCGGTTTCAAACCCCACATTGAAAAAAGACATCCGGATTGCAGCTGAGAAGGAGGAAATGATGAACTATTCGTCGCGCATGAGCGAATCATGGCTCGAGGATCTAAAACAATTTGACACGAGCTGGCAAAAGCCATTTCTGGAAACCGCCCCCTGGCTGATCATCGTCTTTTCGAAAAGCTACGATATCGATCAGCATGGGAATAAATCGAATAATTACTATGTAAAGGAGTCGGTCGGCCTGGCTTGTGGGATATTAATTGCTGCGATACACAACACTGGACTGTGCTCACTGACACATACTCCAAGTCCCATGGATTTTCTGGCTAATATTTTAAAAAGGCCAAAGAATGAGCGCCCATTTTTATTGATACCTGTGGGGTATCCTGCGGAAAATTGTAAAGTGCCTGATATAAAGCGCAAGCCACTTGATTTGATGTCACAATGGTATGAATAGGGGCGCCAAAATCCCAGCGCTACAGCGACATCATATCCTTGAACTTGGATGCCTGCCTGCGGCTGACTTCTACTTTCTCTCCGCCTTTCATTTTTACTAGTAAGCCGCCATTGAACCATGATTCTATACTTTCTACCCAACTGAGATTAATGATGTGCTTTCTGCTGGCCCGGAAAAATGCCCGTTCGTCCAGGCGCTTATCCAGGGCATTCAACGATTTATGAATCATCGGTTTAAAATGATCAAAATAGACTTTTATATAGTTGCCATCCGACTCAAACAAACGAACATCGGCCAGCTTTACAAACCAGCATTTCTCGCCATCCTTTACAAAAACCTGATCCGACAACCCCAGCCGGTGCGCATTCTCTTGTGATTGTGCGCTTTCCAATTGATCAGCATTTATAATTTTCTGGATGCACTCCTCCAATCGTTCCTTTACAATTGGTTTGAGCAGATAATCCATGGCATTCACTTCAAATGCTTTCAAGGCATACTCATCATAGGCCGTGGTAAAAATGACCTTTGGCACTTCGACGAGCGACTCGAGAAGTTCGAAGCCGTTTTTTCCCGGCATCTGGATGTCCAGAAATAGCACATCCGGATGAAGCGCCTCTATTTTCTCCTGGGCATCATCGGCATTGATAGCTTCCCCTACAATTTCGATTTTAGGAAATTCACCAAGCAATGAAATCAATTCCCTCCGGGCCAACCTTTCATCATCGATTACAAGCGCTTTAATCATGGTAATACTGTTTATGCTGAAATTTAACTACTATCCAACCGGTGGACCAAAGCCACCGATTAATTGGAATAGCTGCAATTTAAATTTTTTGCGGGAGAATCACCTCTGCTATTACAATATTGCCATTGTCGGAGTTGCGGATTGAAAAAGTTGCCTCTTTTCCATAGAGCAGATTGAGTCGCCGAATCGTATTTTCTATTCCAAATCCTTTGCTACCGTTAATTTGTGGCAT
>JBGSYX010000415.1:0-10217 GCA_041750735.1 Cyclobacteriaceae bacterium | reverse complement strand
ACAATATCAGAATCTAAAGTTAATACATATTTATCAGGCAAATTATTTTGTAAAAGCAAATGTATTTTAGCTGAGCACCAACCAAATTTATAAATGCCAATGTCTAAAATTTTTATGTCAAAGTATTTCTCAACAAATCTTGTAGAAAAATTGCCATTCAAATTGTCTTTAAGAAGGTAAATATCAATATCATTGTAATAATATCTGATAGAGGCAATGCAAATTTTTGCTAGAAAATAATCATTTTTATTTGTTACAATAATTATCGTCGATATTGTTTTCATTATCTTCTTTTACTAAAAGCCAATAAATTTTTTGCATTAATGTCCTTTGTTCTTCTCATGTCTTCGCTTAATTTTTCTAAATAGATGAAATTTAAATTTTCAAATTTGTCAATCCAATACTTTAATGGTTTTTCATTAAAATGACCATGTCCACCTTGTCCAGGTTGTGCTGCAGATAGAACAATATTATCTGAATGATTAATTAATATATGGATTATATTATTCTCATATTTTGGATGTATGTGTTCTATAACCTCGAAACACCATACCACATCAAAAGTTTGCTTAAGTGCTAACGGTTTATTTAAGTTATGTTGAATGATGAGATTAGGATTGTTTGCTTTAGAAATGGCTAATTTTGAACCTTCAATTCCAAGAACATCTATTTTTTTTGTCTTAAAGTAATCCAACGATACACCCGTGCCACATCCAACGTCAAGAATTGAAGTTGGATGATAGTAATCAAGCATAATATCAAGAGCTTCTTTTGGAAAAAGCGAACACATATACATTTCACTTTCCCTTTTAAAAGTACTGTTTCTATTAATTATAAGATACAAATTATGGGTGCGTTCTCTAATAATTTCTAATAGCCTAAAAGCAATGATAGCAATAAAATGGCTGTTAGGATGTGCTTTTTTACCTCTTGTGATAACTCTTTTTACTCTTTGTAGCATCTTTGAAAAAATTGATATTCCCTTAATTGATTTGTCTTTAAATGTAAAAATATATAGTTGTTAAAAATTATACTTTGTACAATGACTTAACTTTCTCCCAAACAAGCATCAACTTCACTGCATCTTTTTCCCATGCCAATTCCTGTGCTTTGTCAAACCTCTTCCGGCGATTGGATTCAATGGCTTTTTGTTGCTTTACCAATGACAAGTGTCCGTCACTCATGCCTTTTGCAGTCTGGCCACATAAAAGACCGGTTCCTTCATGCTGCTGAATAAACTGCTTCTGCGCAGGCGTATCCGTGGCCAGAATATAAAGCCCTGCCTGTGCATAAGCCAGAATTTTATTGGTCATGCACAATTGTCGATTCAAATCTGCTGTATCAAATTCCAGCGCTAATCCGACATCATACAAAGCAAGCGACTTGTGCAATTCCTCCTGCCTCATGGGTGGAAGGATATGGATGTGCTTCCATATAATAGTATCTTTTAATGGGTCAAGTACCTTTGATTCAAAATCTGAATCTAGATCTCCAATGATGGTGAGATTAAAAGATTCTATCGTTGAACTATGCTCTTTTGCTATGAGGTGCAGAGCCTCAAAAAGTTGTTCCAATCCCCTGCCAAAACTGATTTTCTGGCTGAACCAGACAAGTTTGAGTTGATTTGTTGAACTGTTGATTTGTTGATTTGGAGGTTCTATGAATTCTCCTTGCGAGAAGCTGTTGAGTATTACCTGATGCTGTGGGTGGCCTCCGATCAGTTTCATCGTGTATTCTCCGATCAACGGACTGGCGCTGGTGATGGCAGTTGCTTTTGGCAACACTTTTTTCATCAGGAATTCACGGCGGTGCTTTTCATTTGTAGGATCAAAATGGATAAGCTCACCTGGGTGGTAATCTTCAATATCGAAAATAAAAGGGACATGCCATTTTTTACTCATTCGCCAGGCGGGATAAAGTGTACCCAGATTGTGGGAGCAAATAAAACTTGGTTTTGGATCGATTTTTTTTACCGCTCCGGCAATTTGAAAGCTGCGACGAGAATTGGCAAGGGCATTAATATGTAATGAATTACCAAGTAAAGGATAAATCCAACGGCTTAGTTTTTCTAATGTTCCCCAGAGAATCCATGTCAACAGGGGAGGTTTATTTGCCGGTAGCACTATGATAGCAATATTTCCCAATGATTTGAGTTCCGATGCAATGCTTTCAGATTTGGCATCGCTCCAATTGCCAAGTCTGAACATAACAACAGTAACAAGCGATGAAATACCAAGGGCCAGTTTTACTTCTTTCACCAGTCGCGGATTTGTGGAAAAGTTCGTAGTGGTTAAAAAGAGCAAGTGTGTCCATTCATTTACCATATTAAATGCTTATCGCACTATTGAAATAAGTCCCCAAATATTGTGTTTCTCTCTGATCTTTGCTTCTCGTTAAGAGCTTAATGAACGTTAATGCCTTTTCGTGTTACATCGACGACAATGCTCTTCTTCATTCGTCCCTTCGATCACGACGCTTTTCTTCCTTTGTCACTTCGACGACGACGCAGGAGAAGGAGAAGTCTATGGATTATCGCGTCTGGAATGATCATTACGTCGCCCGATTGGGTTATGTCGTGGGAAATAGTCTTTGAACTCTCCCCCTCGTCCCTCAGGGTCGAGATGACGTGGAAAACGGTAGAGCTGAAGAGAGAATGATAGAAATGGCAAACTCACGACAACAGTGCTTCGATTCGTTCTAGCTGTTTTCTATAGGTATTCTCAAGGCTATATTCAATCCTTTTTTGTCTTGCGTCAATACCATCAACTTTATTTCGTATCCAATGTATAAAACCATCCTTTTTCTTTATCAACTCAATATCATAAATAAGGTCTGTTCCGGCATACGTATCAATAGGGCATGAAAAAACAGGCTTACCTGTACTGAGGTACTCCAGAATCTTATGTGAATTGGAACGATCGGACTGTCCTTCTACCAATGCATAGGTAAAGAAAAATGCATCCATTGACTGAATTCGCTTTGCCAACTGATCCGGCTTTACAGGCCCGTGAAGTACCACATTGGCGGATGTCCGGAGCACATCGATGAATGAGGTGGTTTCAGCATCATCCGAGCCGGCCACATTGCTTTGTTTCATTTCCCATGGACCCCAGAAGTGAAATTCAGTATCCGGGTTGTTAACTAAAATCTCCAGTACTTCTTTCCGATCGATTATAGGGCGAAGCAGATTGCCAACATAACCGACTTTTAAAGGTAAAGACGGGAGGTAGTTTGTAAGTCGGGAAAGGTTTTCACGTGCTTCTTTTTCGAAATCCATTCCCAAACCATGATTGATGAAATGCTTTGGAATGGTTATGTCGTTGAAGCAACGCAGAATTTTTTCTGAAACAGAGAATAATATATCAGCACTTTGGGCTGAACGAATACTGTCTTTTGTAGATGTGGGATCTACTGGATGGAAAATTTTTAGACCTGCATTGAACCAACCTAAATAAGGGAAGATATTGAGTTCAAAAGACCAGACGATATCTGGGGAAGGTATACCGATGGCATACAGGATTTTTTTTACCTGCAAACGCATCAACTTGCGATAAAGGTACGGGAAATGAAAGCGTAAAACGTAGGGGAAAAAAGTGGCATAGTTTACCAAATGAAGTCCATGGTTATTCGGAATATTTATGACTTGCACACCTTTATCAATCCGATTGGGTGGGTTGATATAATAAACGCTATTACCCATTGCCGCCAATTCGATGGCATAATGATGCTTGGATATATGCAAGGTACCCCATTCCTGAGGAGATAGTATTATAATTGACTTACCAGAAAGCAACATGATTTAGGTTCCAAATGGATAAACATTTTAATAACTGGAATTTGGAGAGAAAACTATCAGTGAATGGTTTTTCAAGCAAACGAAAAAGGTGTATATACTTATGGTCTTACCTTCGTAAAACAGCATTGGCCATAGGCCTCAAAATATTCAGAAATGGATAGCGATTGTAAATGGTTTGATTCTTCCTGAATTCAAAATGACTTTTTGCCGGCGCATCGATATATCGTTGGAATTCATCTCTGGAAAAACCGAGTTTTTTCAGGGCAAACTGCATATCCTGTTCCAGAAGTTCTGGGGGATAAATAGGCGACTCCATTTCATTCAAGGCATCATCAAGCGTGATCTGATCGGAATAAATCAGGTTCGATAAATGTGCTTTGCGCTTATCAATACCAAACTTGTTTGGTAGAATGTAGCCTTGGTAAAACCGAGTGAAAACAGATTCATAATGCTTGCCACCGTAATCGCGCCAGCCGAGTTTATCTACAATTTCTTTTTTTGCAGTTGCCTTATTATAATCGATGTAGTTTAACAGCGGAACCGAAGTAAAAGGCTTTATAAGTTCATTCCATTTTCTGGTGCCATATGAGATAACGGGATAGGTACGGAGTTTCAGGGTTCCAAACTGCTTGTGAATATCGAGCAGGTTGGTCTGGTCTTTATAAATCCATGCTTTTGGCAGTACCTCTTCGGTCACGACATTGCGACCGTCGATAATAAATTTAATACCCCGCTCCTTGCAGATTTTATCCAATGCGGCAAAGATGGCGATATCGGTTACGGCCTCAATATCCACAACGTGAGCCTTGAAAAAGGCAAGTTGAATATCTCGGAATTCAGGCCAGTTAATGACGTAGGTGTATAAATCAAAACCACAACGCTTGACGATATTTTCAATATTTGCTACCGCCAGTTCAGAGTTCCAACCGTTGTCGAAATGCACGCACAACACCCGCAATCCGAAATCCCGTGCCTTCAGCGCAAGGTAAGTGCTATCAACACCGCCACTTACACCGAGTATGCAGTCGTACTTCTTCCCTTTTCCTAGCTTTCTTATTCCGCCAAGAATGGCTTCCAGCTTTTTGTTGCGAATGTCTGATGGGAGAATCGCAGCCTGTTCGGCTTTTTTATAGTCATGATAGTAATTGCAAATCCCTTTCTCATCGAAACGGATGTTTGGATCAGCGATATTATCCATTACACTTATGGAGCAGCGCCTGTAATCAAGCGGGATAAATCGTTCAGGGACCTGATGGTTCATATGCACACTATCGAATTTTTATAATGACCGGCTGTTGTTCACCTAAAATTTGCTAAATACTTCTCTATACAATTCTGCTTGCGAAGGGTAGTTGATCAGGATGCCATGTTCTTTGCCGCTATAAACAAATCTGCTCCCTGCTGCTACGGCCGATGCCCCAGACTGAACTGCCAATAGAAAATCGCTTATATCTCTCGCGCCACCGTTTGCAACAACAGGAATGGAAACGGAATGGCTGATCCTGGTTATCATTTCCAGGTCATATCCAGTATATGTACCTTCCCGATCAATGGATGTGAGGACTATTTCGCCTGCACCATAGGCCTCAAGTCGTTTTGTATATTCTTCAAGCGTCAGTTTAACTTTCAAGCCGCCAGATTTTATGAATGCCGAGGTCTGGCCAAACATGTTTCTGGAATAATCTACAGAGACAACCATACTTTGGGCGCCAAATATTTTTGCACCTTCTTCAATCACATGTGGTTTTTCCCAGGCGATGGTATTGACTACAACTTTTTCGATGCCACAATCGATCACCCGTTTTATATCATCCATTGACCTTATTCCACCGCCGTAGCCAATGGGCATAAAGGCCTCGGAGACAATATCCCTAATGTGTTCGAAATCGGGGGTGGCGTTTTGTCGGGTTTTTTCAATATCCAGAATCACCAACTCATCAACCTCCTTCTCATTGAAAATCTTCACTGCATTGATAGGATCACCAATGTAGTTGGGCTTTTTAAATCGGACCGTTTTCACCAGACCGCCGTTGGCGAGAAGAAGTATTGGTATGACCCGGATGCGACGCATTTTTATTGAGTTGTTATACTTGAACCAGTCGGCGGGAGTAGTCGATTAAATAACCAGACTCTTCGGCGGCCCAAAGCCGCCTCAGAGTGACGGTCAGTTCGGGCTATGCTCTTTTTCACCGTCACTCTGAACGAAGCCCTGCGGAGTGAAGAGTCTGTTGAAAAAGACTGGAATGCCATGAGTATCAATTGTTTTGTCGTACTAATAACCAGACTCTTCGCACGTAGTGCTCAGAGTGACGCGATGGCTGAACTGGGCGTCGAGTGAAGAATCGGTAGAACGCAAGTATGTACAGTTTATTAGTTGATCTAAAGTCGTACAAAATTCTCCAGCAACTTCATGCCATATTTATGGCTTTTCTCAGGATGGAACTGCACGCCGAATATGTTTTCCTTCCAGAATGAAGAAGTAAAGGGATAGCCGTGGTTTGATGTGGTCAAAACATCATTAGCGTTATCCATTTGAAAATGATAGCTATGTACAAAATAGTACCTTGGATCGGCATGCATATCTGTAAATAATGGGCAATCCTGCTGTTTGATCTCTACATCATCCCACCCCATATGGGGGACTTTTAGTCTGCTGTCCATGCGTGAGCGATCAAATTTTATTACTTGCATATTTACCAAACCCAATCCTGAATAATTTCCCTCTTCACTTGATTGTCCCATTAATTGTGCACCCAAACAAATCCCAAGCACTGGTACTTTATCATGTATAACCTTTTGTCTGATGGCGTCAGTCAATCCTAACTCATTCATATGTCGCATACCATGATCATAGTGGCCCACACCAGGCAGAATTATTTTCTCAGCTGTGGCAATTTGGAGAGGATCGGATGTAATGCACGATTCAACGCCGATTTTTCTCAACATATTTAAGATGGAGAGGATATTGCCAGCCTTATAGTCGACGATGGTTATCAATGGATAGCAGGGTATTTTTCTTTCAATTTATTAAACTGGGTTTCACTTAAGTATCCATAATACTTTGGATTCAAATCGTAACTGATACATTTATCCTTTTCAAGGTTCTTGATTTTTTTTGCTGGTATGCCAGCGATGATGCAAAAACCTTCAGGAAAGGACTTGGTAACAACAGCACCCGCTCCTACAATCGTAAAATCTCCCAGAGCAACACCGGGCATTATTTTGGCACCTGCACCGATCCAACAATACTTCCCAATTTCAACCCTTGCAGGCAAATGTCGTCGTGAGTCATATACATCATGATTGGCACTTACAATGATTACGTTCGGAGCTATTTGTGTATAATCGCCAATATGAATTCCGCCCTTGCCTTGTATATAGCACCCTTTCATTATGCCTGGACATGTGTCCACTCCTGCATATATATTTTCCCAATCATATACCTGGCTGTTCGGATGCACCGGCCAGTAAACTTTTTTATTTCCGCCTATGCCCAGGACTTTCTGTTTAAACCAAAATTCAAAACTCACCCTGTTTTGATATTCAACAGTTTTTCGTAGAAATGAAAACCAAGGAGTATAAGTTAATGGGATGACGATGATTTGCCATGGCTTTCTGATGAGAAATTTTAATTGTTCAATCATCACCACTCATAATTCAAAATACCATTTTTGATTATTTCAGACCAGGTCATATTTGAAACCTTTTTCATTTCTTTTCCTTTGGCAAAAGAGTGTTTCCTGAAGGCACTTAATATTGACCTTGCAATTTTCCTTTTCAACTTTTTTCTGATGATTAATTTTTCAACCTTTCCAAGTGGGCAGTTAGCGTCATCGATCAATTCTTCGCCGAGAAGTAAATATTTGAATGGCTCAATAGGATCATTCTTATGATCATTCATTTCCTGAGCATCATGTTCTCTGTACCATACGATACCATGCGGCATAAGAACTACCGGATATTTTTGCGATAAGATGTGCCACATTTCATAATCTCCGAGCATTCTTTTACCTGAAAAACCACCTACCTCATTGAATATTGATAACTTAATAATAGAAGACAGTGGGGCTTTATGAAAAACGGGAGCAATAAAATAATGTCTATTGTAAGTCTCGAGGGGGGAAAGCTGAAAGGGGAATATTTTATGTACATCTTGTTCTAATGAGCACAATCCATATCCGGCATCCGGGAACTGCTCTATATAAAACACCAACTGCGCCAATCCATATGGATAAATCATATCATCGGCATCCACATATTTCAGATATTTCCCCTTGGCATAGCTGGCTGCCTTGTTGCGATTCGGGTAATCACCCAGGTTTTTTTCATTTACATATACCTTAATCCGCCTGTCTTTGACTTCGTAAGAGCGAGCGATTTCCACTGTGCTGTCCCGGCTCACGTCATCAACGATGATCAGTTCCCAGTTTTGGTACGTGGAATTGATTACACTCTCTATCGCCTCTGCGATGTATTTTTCGCGGTTATAGGCGGTCATGAGGACGGAAACAAGTGGGTTATTATCTATGGTACTCATTTTGAAGTTTTACTTTGGCCTAAAGGAATATTTCCGGCAAATTTAGCTTCCAAACGATCAATTTGGCGTTTGGTGTGATATCGATTGAAATCGCGATTCGCTTTAAAAAGTGTGTAAATTAAACTCCAGTTATGTGTGATCCATTTGAGTGGCAGTTTCCATTTTATATTGCGATATACCACAAGCAAATAATCTTTTATGCCGGTTTGGTCTTTTCTGACAAAGCCGAAAGTTTTGAAGATAAAAAGCAGAACAATTAGCGTTCTGTTATAGGTGTAGGAAGGAGTATGATGATGGTAATGTTCCACTTGGGCGTGTGTATCGTAAACTAGTTTATAACCCTTCAATAGTGCAGATTTTGCCCAGAGCATATCCTCTCCAAACATAACAGGTTCAAAGGGTATTTCCTGTAGTGCTTTCTTTCTATACATTGCATTCACATCGTCCCATCCACATAAGGATCGTTGCTGTTCACCGGTAAGTTTTTCAAATTCACCCAGTTTATATTGTAAAACCTTAACATTTGGTTTCGATTGCGGCCGGAACCACTCATGAGGGTTTTTGTCTTTATGATGCGGTACAACCTGCTGTCCGCATACTCCTGATACCTCAGGATCTTCAAAATGCCTGAACATATTTTCCAACCAGAATTCATCAGCCGGAGCAGCATCCTGAACCGTCATGACGATGAAATCTCCAACTGCGTTGGCCACTCCCAAATTTCTTGTCAAACCGTGGTTGAATGATTCCGGATTGATAGAAATAACTTTTGTGTGTGGATACTTCCTGACAATATCTAGCGAATTATCTGATGAACCTGAGTCAATGATGATTACTTCAATATTGGCATCGACTTTTTGCTTCGATATTCCATCCAGGCAGGCAGCGATAGTGTCGGCGCCATTCTTCACTGGAATCACCACAGAAATTAGGTTCCTACTTTGTGGCATGCTTTCCTATATTGATTTCAGCGCTTGTATTGAATAAGTTTTTACGGACATACGCCCTGATGGAGGGTAGTTTGTAAAGTCGTGAGAAGTAAACAAAAACAGATACAGCAAACATAAAATATTGAAAGGCCGAAAAGTGCTGCTGGCATTGCCTGATAAATCGGTAGGCAAACCGGAACCTCAATGTGAGGAAGGCACTGTAAACAATGCTCAAGGCCATTGATTTGACCTTTTCTATCTCATCACCTAATTGTTCTGCTGCCATGAAATACAACTTGCTTCTGCTTAGCAGTTTTTCTATTGAATTGATGTTTGACTGGCTGATGCTTCCTTCCTGATGCCTTCTGTAATAACAATCTGGCAGGCGATCGTAATACAGCCGATAGCTTAACCCTGCAAACAGTGCCTTCAGATGGATATCAATATCCTGCCAACAGGCTAGTTCTTCATCAAATCCACCAATCTTTAGCAATGCCTCTTTTTTCCATATGGGCCCGGAGGTTTGCCAAACCGCATCCAATCGAAGGAACCGGTCCAGGTGGTTTTGGCCATTTTCTATATTCCAGAGAATTTTCAAGTCTCCAGGTTCCTTTTCAAATTGCTCCATGGGAAATACTGCAAAGTCCAGATCGGGATTTTCTTCCATCAATTTTACCCTATCATTTAGGCAATGAGGCGCCAGCAAATCGTCTGAATCGAGGAAAATGATGTAATCACCCTGCGCTTTTTCCAGACCGATATTCCTGCACTCTGCTGCACCACTGTGACCTTCGGCTCGCTCAATAATGGTAATATTGGGGTCATGGCCATATAGCGACTTAATCAGGTTAATTTCTTCCGATCCGTCATCTACTATAATCCATTCCCAAATATTTCTTTTTTGCTTTTTTAATGAAAGGTAAGTCTCCTGCAAAAGGAAAATTCTGCCAAAAAC
>JBGSYX010000414.1:0-3808 GCA_041750735.1 Cyclobacteriaceae bacterium | reverse complement strand
AAACAAACCCAAAAAGCTGCAATCAACGAAAACAGGGTCGATATGTGTTGAAAGCAGCGTGTGCAGCTCCGGCCAAACAAAACAACGCCGGCGCGGACGAGATTACGGCACAACAATGACGTCACCCCGTTTCAGGAAAATGTTCTGCTGCAAATTACGGCCACGGGAAACGTCATCGTAATCAAATGCGATAAGAGAGGTTGTCCCGTCATCCTTTGTACGAAAAATCTGTATTTCATTGCCTTCAGCAAAAGGCGTCAGCCCGGATGCCATGGCCAGCCCTTGCAGCACGTTTGTTTTTGCGGTGATCGGCTTGACTCCCGGAGCATTAACCCGGCCGATAATGTACACATTCATACTGTTGATCTGCTGGACCGAAACAGAAATAACAGGATCAGTTATGAACTTTGCATACGTTTCCTGCAGCTGCTCTGAGAGGTCTTTGATTGTCTTGCCCTCAACAATGAGTTCACCCGCAAGAGGAAGGGAAATATTCCCGTCGGGACGAACCGGCACCATTTTTGTCAGTTCCTGATTCTTCCAGACCATGATTTCAAGAATATCACCGGCGCCAATGACGTACGCCTCGTGTTGCGTACCAGCCTTTTTCTCAGAACCTGCTTTATGCTCACCTGCATGGCCAACGAGCGGGACCTGCAGGATACAAAAAACCAGGAGTATCCCTCTTGCAAAACCGCCTAACAAACATTTCATGCTCTTGTCCGTGTTGTGTAATGTCATGACAATCATCACCTAAGATAGAAGGTTTATCACTTCCAACGCCTTGTTTTTCCATGGGGAATCCCCGTCACCTTCTATAGATTTTTTCAACCTCTCCCTCGCTTCATCTTTCTTTCCCATGGAGTGCAGAATCATACCAAGATGATAATTCAGCAGCGGCTGTTCCGGATTATAATCAAGGGCTCTTTCTACATATTCTATTGCCCTTTGGTGATCGCCATTCCTATGGTAGGCCCAGCCAACGGTATCCAGGACAGTGGGATTCTCAGGGTTCAATTTCAAAGCCAATTTGGCCAGCTTCAAGGCACGTTTCAAATTCTCTTCATCAGTTGATTGCTCGCCAAGCAGAAAGGACAGGTTATTAGCCGCCACCCAGTTGTTGGGGATTTCCGTCAAAGCATTTTCGTACACCTGAATAGCCTTTGTTCTGTCACCACTTTTTTCATACAAAGCACCCAAGGTTGCATAGGCAGAACCATTTTTGGGGTCAGCAGCAATCCCTGCTTTTAATTTTTCTATCGCTGCATCCATTTTTCCTTCCAAGAGAGCAAGGGTGGCCAGATTACTATGCGGTTCCTGCCATTGAGGCTGAATAGAGACGGCCTTGTTAAAAGCTTCTTCAGCTTTGCCGAACTCTTTTTTGGCCAGATAGATGCGGCCAAGCAGGTTAAGGGCCGCCACGTCTTCTGGCTTTTTCTTGATTCTTTCCCGACAGACACTTATGGCAGTTTCATGCAGATTAGCGTCAAGGTTAAATTTAACTAATTCTTCAAGGAGTATGAATGAATCAGGATTTGCCTGATATCCCTGAAGAACCATTGCAATCGCCTTCTTCTTATCGCCTTGCTGAGCATAGAGCTGGGCAAGTTTAATATAGCCTGCGGCAATAGCCGGGCCCTGCTCCACAACTTCCTTGAAAATTGTTTCAGCTTTTTCATATTGAGTCTGTGTTACATAATAGCTTCCCAGGTCCACCTTCAGACGTTGATCTTCTGGATGTTCGGTCACGACTGCACGCAACAGGTCTTCGGCCCCCGTCACATCTCCCTTCAATATGAGCAGTCGCGCCAGCACCACAGGAATTTTAGCGTTTGCCGGATTAGCTTTTCTTGCCGCCTGCAGGGCAGCGACGGCCATGTCCTGCTGTTTGTTGCGAAGGAGCGATTCGGAAAGCCGCAGGTGCGCATCGACAAAATCAGGTCGTTCGCTCACTACCTGTCGTAAGGCGGAGATGGCGTCATCAAGGTTGCCGGCAAGAATGTCCATTCTGCCTTTCAAATAGAGCCCCTCAAGGCTTTTAGGATTTTCCTTTAATGCAGCGCGAACCTGTTGCTCAGCGTCGTCGATATCTCCGCGCAGAAAATAGATGTCAGCCAGCTTGATGCGTGTATCAATGATTCCAGGAGCCGCCGGATCTTTATCGAGCTTTAGACACTCCTGCAGGACCTGCAAGGCTTCATCATAACGGCCCATTTGGGACATCACTTGCTGCAGGGCAAAGCGTAATTGAAAGCTATCCGGATTGGCGGAGATGCTTTTCACCAGAGTCTCTTCGGCGAGAGCAGTATCGCGAACAGATAGATAAAATGATGTTACACTTGTCCATAAAGCAGCATTTTTAGGATCATCTGCAAGGGCTGTATCAAGGAATTTCTTCGCCTCATCCCTGCGTTCTGTTTTCCAGAATAGCCGTGCTAGAGCTATTTTGTGAACATCCTTATCAGGTTCAAGTGAGATAAGTTCTCTGATAACAGAAATGGCATCGTCAGGCCGTTTCTGCATATCATAAACATTGGCCAAAAACGCCTTCAATTCAACCGAGCCTGGGTTTGCCTTTATGCCTTCCTGAAGAATAAGTTCGGCCTTGTCAAGTTCCTTTTCTTCGAGGCTAATTGCTGCTAATATTTGATATATTTCATGTCTATTGTAGCCTTCTTTCAACAGGTTTCGCAGGATTTCAACAGATTCTAAAGTATTTTTGTTAGCTAGAAATAACCTGGCCTTCAAAAATTGAGCTTCTTTGTTTTTGGGTTCCAGTTCTAAAATTTCCCGGATTTTTTCCTCGGCCTTCTCGGGCATTTTTGCAGAAAGAAAAAGTTTGACCATCTCTAAGTGCGCTTTGATATGGCGAGGATTTTTCTCCACTGCGCTGGCAAAGTTCCCAAAGGCCATTTGTGGATTAGCCCTTTTTAACTCCACCATGCCTCTCAGATAGAAGGCGTCTGCAAAATTTGGATCGAGCTGCAAGGCATTAGTCAGTTCAATGTTCGCTTTTATATACTCACCCTTTTCATAGAGCTTTTCCCCACTTGAATAAAATTTCATTTTCTTTTCTTCAGTGCTTGAACAGGCACAAAGCAAACTCATAAGCATAAAACTTATCGTTATTATTTTGATATTAAACAATTTCATATCAAGTGTTTCCCTCATGGTAAGTAGTAAGAGTATTGTCTAAAAGACATTCATTGGGCGCCTTTTCTTTGCAAGACGACCAAAAGAGTTTTCAACAGTATCTTGAGATCATCTGCAAAATGCCAGTTGTCGAGATATTGACAATCAAGCTCCACAACTTTTTCGAAGTCCTTAATCTTATTTCGACCGGACACCTGCCACAAACCGGTAATGCCGGGCTTGGCGGCTATTCTCTTCAAGTGCTCCAGTTGATACTTTTCGACTTCCTGAATGGTGGGGGGGCGGGTGCCTACAAGACTCATTTCTCCTTTCAGCACGTTGATAAATTGGGGCAGTTCATCAAGAGACGTCGATCGCAGCCATTTTCCGACCCGGGTTATTCGTGGGTCATTTTCCAGCTTGAACATGTGGCCGCTCATTTCATTCTTGTCCAGTAGCTCTTTCTTCATCTCCTCAGCGTTTTCGTACATGGTCCTGAACTTATACAGCTCAAATATTCGTCCATGCTGCCCCTTTCTCTTTTGTTTGAAGATCACCGGGCCAGGGGAATCAAGCTTTATGGCAAGCATGACAAAAGGGAGCACGCAAAGAAAAATCAAGAATCCCACTGCACCCCCAACGATGTCGAGGATACGCTTATAAAGCAAACCATTGG
>JBGSYX010000413.1:0-13419 GCA_041750735.1 Cyclobacteriaceae bacterium | reverse complement strand
TATCACTGACCGCGGAAAAGGTTGGTCCGGTGTAGTTCTGTCAGATCCTACACTGGTGGAGTACACGAAAAAATTTGTCGAGTCAACACGATGGAGAAGTGGATTTGAACTTGAATTCGTGCGAACCAAAGATGACGAGTTGGTTTTACTGGAAATAAATCCGCGATTTCCGGCATGGATTTATGTAGCATCCGCTGCAGGCCAGAACCTCCCTGTATCATTGATTAAACTTGGTATGAATATGCCATTGGAGCCATATAATGATTACCAGGCCGGTAAAATGTTCATCCGTTATGCATGGGAACTAATCACGGATATTTCAGAGTTTCAGCGTTTCTCGACCCTGGGTGTCCTGTAAAACAAATAAGAAATAAATTTTGATTCAGAATGGAAAAGATAAAATATGAACGGCCTGTGATTCAAAAGCTGAACACTGGATTAATGAATAAGTTTGGAATGAACACCGAATATCAACCATTACGGGAGATTGATGGTGTCCCTGTCACTTCTCTGATAGAAGAATACGGATCACCACTTTTTGTCATGTCAGAAGGCAGGATACGAAAGAGGTACAAAGATCTGATCTCCTCCTTTTCTGTCCGTTATCCCAAGGTGCAGTTTGCCTGGTCCTACAAGACAAATTACCTGAATGCAGTGTGCAATATATTCCATCAGGAGGGTAGTTGGGCCGAGGTGGTTTCTGGTTTTGAGTACGATAAAGCCTTGTTGAATGGTGTGCCTGGAGAAAAAATCATTTTCAATGGTCCCAATAAAACCACGGATGAGTTAAAGAAAGCGGCAGAAAATGGCTCGCTAATTCATATTGATCATCTCGATGAACTTTATGCATTAATAGCCCTGGCAAAGAATTCTGCCTTGAAGCCGAAGGTAGCCATTCGGGTGAATATGGATACCGGAGTTTACCCTATGTGGGATCGCTTCGGACTAAACTATGAAAATGGCCAGGCCTGGGATGCTATAAATAAAATTATGGCGAGCAAAGAGTTAAATCTCGTGGGGCTTCATACCCATATCGGTACCTTCATGCTTAGCCCAAATGCCTACGCTGTGGCTGCAGGAAAACTCGCCGAGCTCGCATTAAGAACATTTCAAAAATTTGAAAAGCGAATTCAATACATCGATCTGGGGGGTGGCTTTCCTTCCCAGAACAATTTGAAGGGCGCCTACCTTCCGGGGTCTGACATGGTGCCTCCCTTAGAGGATTATGCAGAGGCAATAACTTCAGCATTGATCAATAGTCCTTTAAGTGTAAATGAACTGCCGCTACTCATCCTCGAAACAGGTCGCGCACTCATCGACCAGGCTGGTTTTTTATTGGGAACAGTTATTTCCAATAAAAGACTAACCTCTGGTAAAAGGGCTACCATACTGGATATCGGAGTAAATATTTTGTTTACCTCATTCTGGTACAATCATAAGGTTACTCCGGCGCAGGATTTCTCCGATTACCGCGAAGACATGGAGCTTTTTGGTCCTCTGTGCATGAATATCGATGTGATACGGGAAAATATCCAATTGCCTACCTTAAAAAAAGGTGATCATGTGGTAGTCCAGAACGTTGGTGCCTACAATATGACTCAATGGATGCAGTTTATCACGCTTCGTCCTAATGTAGTCCTTATTGATAAAAACAAAAAGGTCCATGTGATTCGCCGGAGTGAAACAGTAGAGTACATCAACAGCATGGAGACTACACCGGACCATCTTCAGGAATTCAGGTTATGATGGTATTTCGAAATAAACAATAGCATGCTGTCGAAGGAAGAGATATCGATATTTATTGACGGAATACTGAACAGCTATTCTCAGGTTTTTTTTGCACGCAATAAAGCCTTCGCTGTATTCCTTCTAGTCGTTACTTTTTTTGATCCGGTCATGGGATTTTGTGGATTTTTTTCCATTCTCATTTCAAATGTATTTGCAGCATCGTTGGGATTTGGCAAAGAAGCTATTCAGTCAGGAGATTATGGTTTTAACAGCCTGCTTGTTGGACTTGGTCTTGGATTTTATTATTCGCCGAATGTTGAGTTAGGCGTATTGATTTTTGTCGGTGCATTGGTCTCGTTTCTTTTCACTGTCGGAATTTCGGGAATTTTGTACAAATACAGCCTGCCCTTTCTCAGTATCCCATTCCTTTTCACATTATGGGCCCTGATGTTATCGACCAGAAATTTCACAGGCCTGGAAATCAGTGAACGCGGCATTTACACTTTGAACGAATTATATGCCCGTGGGAGCAGTCAATTAGTGAGAGTTTACCAATTTTTTAAGGAAGGTTATTTGCCCGAAATGGTCAGGATTTACCTCAATTCCTTGGGCGCTATTTTATTTCAGTTCAACATTCTTTCTGGAATACTCATCGCCATTGGCCTGGTAATATACTCCCGGATTGCGTTTCTTTATTCCTTCATCAGCTTTGCGGCAGCATACTATTTTTATCAGTTGCTAGGGGCTGATATCACCACATTGAGTTACTATTATATTGGATTTAACTTCATCTTAAGCGGCATTGCGCTCGGAGGTTATTTTCTTGTTCCATCCAAATCTTCTTTGCTCTGGACAATTCTGCTTGTGCCAATGTTGATGATACTGACCTCTTCACTCGGAAGTCTGTTTACCATTATGCAGTTAAATGTTTATTCCCTGCCATTCAATATCGTAGTGATCACATTTTTGTATGTTCTAAAATTACGAAAAGCGCCTGTTGGTCCAACAGAAGTGTTGGTTCAACATCATAGTCCGGAGCATAATCTCTACCATAATTTGAGTGGCAGGGGGCGTTTCAAAAACTTCCGTCCGATCGCCATAACCCTCCCCGTCTATGGAAATTGGTTCATCAGCCAGGGGCATAATGGTGAGCATACCCATCGCGGTGAATGGAAAGATGCCTGGGATTTTGTGCTTGTTGATGAGGATCAAAAGCAATATGCGTCAGATGCCCGGAAAGTGGAAGATTACTATTGTTACAATAAGCCTGTGCTCGCCCCGGCCGATGGGGAGATAGAGCAAATTATTGATGAAATCGCGGATAATGCGGTCGGTGATTCCAATCTCAAACAGAACTGGGGCAATAGTATCGTCATAAAGCATGGGTTTCAACTCTATTCTCAACTCAGCCATTTGAAAAAGGGATCAATCAAGGTAAAGCCTGGCGATCGTGTGTCCAGGGGAGAGATAATTGCCGCCTGTGGTAATTCCGGGCGGTCACCTGAACCACATCTTCATTTCCAGATTCAGGCTACGCCGTTTATTGGGTCAAAAACGATTTCTTACCCTTTGAGCCATTTCATGGTAAAACGCAATGGTGCCTGGGTATTTGAATTTTATAGTTATCCCAACAAGGGCGATATCATTAAAAGCATTGAATCAGATTCACTCTTACACCACGCATTTCATTTTCTGCCTGGGCAAGTATTAACATTTCAAATTCAGAATGGGGATAGGACATGGGAAGAATCGTGGGAGGTCAAGACGGATTATTACAACTACACCTATTTTGAGTGTCTGAATTCTAAGTCGAGAGCGTTTTTCAATAACGATGGCACCTTATTTTACTTTACTCAATTCAAGGGAAACAAAAATTCGCTGCTATACAAGTTCTACCTGGGATCATTCCGGGTGCTTTTGAGCGTTCAGCCAGAACTCACCTTGACAGATGAGATCCCACTTCATCTTTATCTCAAATCCAGATACCGGATTCTCCATGACTTCATAGCTCCGATATTCCCATACAAGAAAGCGCGATTCTCATTAATCTATGACCAAAAAGGCAAGCAAATTGGGGAAGAATCGGTTTCATTCCGTTCGAAAGTCACATTGGCGGGGAACCTGTTTCCGGCGAAGGATTTCGAATTCAAATTAACAGTCGCCGATTATCACATCGACCAGCTTACAGTTCATCATCAACACTCAACACTGAGAGCGGTATGTATAAAATACTGAAAATATTGCCGTTGATATTAGCTTTTAATATAGCGCTGGGACAAGGGGAGAAGAATTTTGCCTATTATAACAATGAGACGTACAAATTATATTCGGAGGCAAGGTGGCAGGAATTAATCCCATTAGCGAAGGAAAGCATTCAAAATGGATTTGACTTCTACTATATGCGCATGAGGCTTGGCATAGCCTATTTTGAACAAGGCCATTATTCACCAGCCAAAAAGCAGTTTGAAAAAGCCCTGAAATTTGACCCAGAAAGCCCCGATCCCCAAAGCTACCTTTATTATTGTAATCAGTATTTGGGCAGGCAGCAAGAGGCAATGACCTACTACGACATTAACCATGAAAAGTCAAAATTTATCCAATCCATTTATTTTGAGCCGGGATTCAAGTTCACTGATAATACAACACAGACACGTGATTTGCGATATGTTTTCATCGGGCTAAACCATGAATTCGGCCATCGATTTACGCTATTTCATGGATATCAGCGCCTGAGCGCAGATTTTGTAAGCTATTTGCCTATGCCACCCGGCCCCGGGCCAGGCGGACCGGTGGTGGAGTACCCGTATTCGATCATTCAAAATGAGTATTACGCTGCCCCAAGTATTCTTATTGCTAAAGGATTCTACATGTCACCGGCATATCATTTCCAGTCAGTGAGTGGTGAAGGTTTTATGGGATCGAACCGGGTTTTTTCGTTTCAATTGGCAAAGTGGCTGGGTAGATTTAAACTCTACAGCAGTTACTATTATTCCGAAATTAATAAGCTTCAACAGCATCAAATTGAAGGAGGGGTTGTTTATTATCCTCTTGGTAATACAAATTTTTACCTCCAGTCACAGGTGACTTGTCATAGTGAAAATTCGGTAAGAAATACCATTTACTTCAATAAAATGGGCTTTAAAGTATTCTCAAGGACATGGATCGACGGTTTTCTGACTTATGGAGATATGACCAATTTTAGCGAACAAAATGGCTATGTGGTATATAACCAACTGGATAAAATCACTTCCAAATGGGGTGTTTCAATCAACCAGTACCTTGGTAAGCACTTGCTCTATCTTGGATATATCCATGAAAATAAAGAGGAATATCTAACCGAAATTCCCTTTGTCCACCGCAATGTCATCCTTGGTTTTAACTTAACTTTTTAATGTGATGAAATATCTTATAATTCTATTTCTATCGATACACACATTTTCAGGGATCAAGGCCCAGGATTATGTAAAATTGAGGTCTGTCTTTGAAAAAAGCTATGCGCTTGAAAATGACTCACTTTACCAGGAATCTTTGAATGTCCTGAAAGACCACTATCAGCCAAATTCCTATGATTTCAACATCAGGTATGGTTGGCTTTATTATATTATTGGTGATTATCCCAAGTCAAAGGAGTACTACAAAAAGGCCATGGATATTTTGCCATATTCTCATGAGGCTAAATTTGGATATGTACTTCCGCTGGCTGGTCTTGGTGAATGGGAAAGCGTCATTAATATTTATAACTCCATGTTGAAAAATGATCCAAAAAACACCCTTATTCACTATCGTCTTGGAGCCATTTTTTACGATCGAAAAGACTATCAGAAGGCTTACAACTACCTGGAGGAGGTTATCAACCTCTATCCAAATGATTATCCAACCAACTTGTTATTTGCCTGGACCAATTATCAAATGGGTAAGCTGAAGGAAGCCAAGGTATTGTTCAACAAGGTGCTACTTATCAAACCGAACGATGCATCGGCTTTGGAAGGTTTAATGTTGATTATGTAAAATAGAAGATAATAGGCCCTGTAAAGTATCTCCAAAAATAAGTCATAAAAAAAGCGCCCGGAATTAATTCCAGAGCGCTTCGAAATTTCGTTATTTGGGTTTTACAATTTTGGTTCCCAGCCCGGCTCATAAGTCCGCTTCCACAGTTTCATGGCATCGCGGTCATAGATAATGCCCGTTTTCTCATCGATTTCGAGTGCTTTCCCTATCCTTGATGAGATGTTCGCGTAGTGGGTGAGCATCTGGCTTTTTGATGCATCCGCGATTGGTGCCCGTAGCGTTTCCTTGCCGCGGATAGTTTCCAGGAAATTCATCACGTGCCGGGTCGTCATACCACCACCGCCACCAAGCGCTGTCCCCGCTTCATCGCCGGCGCCTTTGACTTCCTTAATAATTTTGCCTTTGATATCATATAACCGGTAACCGCCGCGATCTACAAATACCGACCCCTTGCTTCCGTATATAATCGTACCGCGATCCGTACCAAAAGTGCTATAGCCATTGCGGCTTTGACCTTCCCATTTTATGGTTTTATTTCCAGTGAAATGATACAAGGCTTCCATGTTGTCGTACATGGTCCAGCCATCGTTTTCATACTGGAATTTTCCTGAATACACATCGACACGATGTGGATAATCAACCTGAAGCGCCCAACGCGCCACATCAAGTTCATGAGTGGCATTGTTGCCCATTTCAGCAGTGCCAAAATCCCATCCGTACCAGTGCCAGTTGTAGTCCCAGGTGTCGTGCTCGTAGTCTTTTCGTGGAGCCGGTCCCTGGAATAGCTCCCAGTCCAGTCCCTCAGGCGGATTTTGCTTAACAGGCATTGGCACTTCACCGCGGCTATTGATATAAAAAGCTACGGCTTTGTAGGCCGTACCTATGGCGCCATTGTGGATTTCGTTGACAATTTCAATCGATTCAGGGGCAGATCGCTGCTGGTTGCCCATTTGCACAACCTTGCCATACTTTTGCTGGAACTTTACTATGATGTCATTTTCCCATGGATTATGACTGCATGGCTTTTCTACATAAACATGTTTACCAGCTATCAATGCCATACAGGTTGCTGGTGTGTGCCAATGATCAGGTGCCGCGACAATAACTACATCGACCTTTTTATCGTCCAGTATTTTGCGGTAGTCATTTTCCAAAGCGGGCTTATTGCTGATGATTGTGGAAAAGCGCTCGGCAGCCTTTTCTCGCTGGCTTTTCATCACGTCACAGAGGTACTGCAATTCCACATTACTCTCTGGCCGTGAAATGGGATCAGTATACGCGCCAAGTCTTCTTCCGAGGCCCATAATGGCAATATTCAACCTGTCGTTTGCTCCGATGATTTTAGAATAATTTTTTGCAGAACTGGCCATCGCGCTTCCAGCAATTGAAAGGCCTGTTACGCCAGCTAAACCTTTCTTAATAAAATGTCGTCTGTTTGAATTCATAATTTTATTTCCATTTGGGTATTTTCCAAGGCCTAAAACTATAAATTATACAGAAACAATTAAAGTACTATCAGGGATTATGTCGCCCTTCGCAGCAGTTCGCTATTTATGATCAACTGCTTAAGGATTTTTGACGCAAACCAAAATTGCCGGTTTGTCACCATATAAAGCCTCCTCATTGAAATTAACTCAAACCGGAATACTCCGTTTTAAGACAAATCACAGGATCAGCGAGTGCTTATTATGATGTTCCGTCCTCAGCGACAGCGACACGATAATGAGCAGAACCCAGGCGATGAGCGTCCAGGCAAAAAACAGGTTGAACCAAAAAACTAAATGCCGGCCATTCACCTTGCGATACAGGGCAATATAAAAAGGCACAAAGTAGGCAACTGCGGCGAGAAGATAAAGAATAACTTCATGTGCGTCCATGGTACTATTGGTTTAAATAAAGCAATCATCATTCATACGATAAAAACAAATTTTATAGCCAGAGAGTTCACTTTTACTGGCCAATCATTATTGAATTAGAATAAAAAAAGCCACCCTGCTCTTGCGAACCGGATGGCCTAAAAATCCCTGGTCATTAATCGATTATGGTAGTTTATTCATTAAACCTCCAACTCCCAGCCTTTTCGGGGAATTCTTTTAATCAGGTTGTTGGCATATTCCAGCGCATTTACCTCCTCCCACTCGGTTTTATAGCGCGGGTTGCCATTTTCATTATTGATAATAACTGTTTTCGGAATGCCAATTTTTTCATCAGGGCCGATATTGGTAAATTTCATGCTTTCTCCATCCCACTTCAGGGCTCTGTTCAGAGCAGTAAGTCGTGCCGCCACGGTTCCCATCACTACTACTTCATTGAATGGGCCGGCATATTCGAAATGTGACTTGGTTTTTATCCTCTCTTTAGGATTCTCCTTGCATGCCCTGACCCAATCCTTTTCATGTCCGTCGATCCCTTCTACGACCAACCGCTCAATGATAACCGGCTTATGATCTACGAAATTTTCCTTTGGCAGAAACTTCGGATCTCGCGCATAACAACCTGTAACGATCTTGCCTTTCGTGCCGATGAACATTACACCTCCGTCTCCATCACCCATTTCTTCACCATCGGTCAGTTCTGCAGGGCGGTCCGGCATCAAGCCACCATCATACCAGGTTACCTTCACAGCAGGCATATTCACTTGTTTATATGCTTCGCGTTGTGGGAAATAGAAAGTAATTTTCTCTGATTCGGCCGGTGAATCCTGAGTCCATTTGGAAACGCTTGCCTCAACAGCATCAGGATAATTCAATTTAAGCGACCTCATCACAATGTCAAGTATATGGCACGCCATATCACCCAATGCACCTGTACCAAAATCCCAGCGGCCTCGCCAGTTCCACGGATGATAGGCTGGGTGATAGGGACGTTCTGCGGCCGGACCAAGCCACAGATCCCAATTCATTCCAGCCGGTTTTTCATAGGTATCTTCCGGAAAATTCAGTCGCTGCGGCCACAGTGGACGGTCGGTCCAGGCATGGACTTCAGTCACTTCGCCGATGTCACCGTTCCAGATACTCTCGCAAACCAACGCCGTAGCTTCATTGGAAGCGCCCTGGTTGCCCATTTGAGTGGCTACATTTGGGTATTTTTTTGCTGCCTGAGTGAGTATTCTAGATTCGAATACATCATGCGTTAGTGGTTTCTGGCAATAGACGTGCTTGCCGAGTTTCATGGCGTCAAGGGTGATTTTCGCGTGTGTATGATCCGGTGTCGCGACAATTACAGCGTCAATTTGATCGCCAATTTCCTTGAACATTTTCCGATAATCCTGGTACGTATAGGGCTCGATCTTATCAGGAAAATCGGTTTTATATTGCGTAAGGCGGTTCTTTATGGGCCGCTCATCCACATCACAAAAAGCCACGATGTTTTCATCGATGCATTTCTTCATGTTGTTATACCCCATCGACAAGCCGATCAGGGCGATATTAAGTTTTCCTTCCGGAAATACTTTTTTCTCTTTACAACCTGCTGTAAGTATTGCTGGAGCGGTGGCAACCGCAGCTAAAATGGCGGTGGATTTTACAAACTCCCGTCGCTTCATTGTATTTTCTTTGCTCATACGTCTTAGGGTTCCTGGAATATGGATAAAAAGTTTTTCATTCAATGTTTAAAATACTTCCAAACCGCACTGAATGGACTATGGGTTTATCATGATTTCTACTGCTGTTTGTTAAAAAATCGGATCGTAATTCTAATAACTATCCAATACTGCTATTTCTTCATAAGCCATGCCTCCGAAACTATCGTTCCCCAGCCTCCTGAGTTTCGCCATTGCTCTACTGCAACCCGGTCGCCGTTGGCAACGTCAGGAGCCTTCTCAAAACGAATGGTAAGTTGGCCATCTTTCGTGGCTTTCAAAGGAATATCAAAAGTAAAAAAATCGCTCATCTGAAGCGGCACTTCCAGGTTTTCGGTCAATGGGATGTCGTCAGCATAAATCGTTTCAGAATGTTGGTTCATCCGCATGGCATACCTTTCCTGGTACCACGGCCTCACCAATGTGAACCGGATTTTATACATCGCTTTCGGATCAAGATCCCGGTATTCGATGGTGACACCCTGGGTTTCATCCTGGGTAAAATGCATGGACCGCTGGCTGGGTTTGTTGGATTCTGAGAGCATTTCAGCTACATACGGCTGACCATGGTCGTATGGATATCCAAAAATCGCGTTTGGCGCCGGATTAGAGGTGCCAAAATTATCGTAATATCCACCCGTGCCGGGATTTTCATAATCGACGATCATGGCCAGCAATTCCTGGCGAGCTTTGGGCGATGCAGCTGCAGCCCGCTCCAACTGCCGCTGCATCCATCCAAGTCCGATGTAATCGTGTTTCAGATTGAAGATGCCGTCATTTCGATCGCCAAAAATGGTATTGCTTTCTTCACCAAGTTGCCCGGCTTCTTTGTGGAGTCTTTTCATTTCATTGGTCTCTTCCAGCCCGTTTCCAAACCGGACTTTTAACTCCAAAATCATCTCCTTATTCATCCCCGATTTCAGTATCACTGCAACTTCCTCTTCGATTTCATTCTGAAAACCCATTTGTTGAATCACTGAGAGTTGAATGTATCGGTCCAGCGCTGCCTTTTGCATGTACATTCGCCAGAGCCAGTTTTTCTCCATCCAAATTGGAGGCATCAATTCGCCGGCTTTTTTCACAAGATTATAGTAATTCAAAACGCCTTCTTTTTCCGGCAATGGCTTTCCGGGTATTTCTTCCAGGTTTTCCTCCAACTGAAATATTGCCTGTGCCATATCATGGGCAGCTTCCTCGCCAAACCAGGTTCTGCAATATTCACTCACAACATCTTCGACAGAAGTTCGGGGTGACCAGAGCAATCGCTGCCACATCCATTGGTTGAAGTGGTCGTGATGGCCGCTGGAATGGGTGATATCACCGATGCCGTAACGCATTAGGTCATTGAACACAAGGTGATAGTTCCTCGGCCAGGCATAAAAAGTGAGTCGGTTATACACCATAGTCAGGTACTGATCGGGTCGCCTTTCATAAATATCATGACTCCAGTGAGGTGGATGATCGCCGTTTTTATCAGGCCGCGGATACATTTGGATGTAGGCGTGCTGCGCGTATTTCCAATGCGTGATTTCATTGTAAAAAACCAGTTTTTGTTGCGGGGGTAATTGGTGGAGAATCTCCTGTGGATACAATCCGTAGGGCCCAAAACCCGGGTAACGGAATAAATCCATCCTGTGTGTTTGCCGGTGACCCGGCTGCCATGTTGTAGCATCCGAACCCGGCCCGTATCCCCAGGCCCATAACCAGTCGCGCGGTTCTTCCTGTAGATAGTTAAAAATCGCGTTGTCATCGGCATTCTCGAATTTCTGATTCGTGAAATATACCCTGGTTTCCGGATGATATTTGTGGATGATGCCAGCCATTTCCTCCACGAGTTTTATGAAGGTAAGTCCATATGGATCGCAACGGTCGCATTCGCACCCGCCGCCATCACCTCCCTGGAATTTTAACAGATCGAATGAAGGAGTTTCGCGAAAATAGTCGTCGCATTTTTTCAGCATATATTCCCGCGCTTCCTTTACGGACAGGCACACGTAGCCATTCCTGCCGATGGATTCAGAGGCATTCCAGGATGCGGGGACCTCGCCAAAAGCGGTATTGGCGCCAAAATTTCCCTGCGTCATGAGGCCGTATGATTTGATGAAGTCAAACATTGGCCCCGGTTCGACACTAAAAATATTTGCTCCCGCGAGTGCGTAGTCGAGAATGACACGCTGTGTTTCTTCTGGCGTCCAGGGACGCACTTTCGCGAGGTTCAGGGCGACGCCGCTCTGCCCGAACTGCGTGCCGCGTATTTCGAAAGCAGGAGCAGTACGGATATTGAGATTGGATGGTATGGATATTTGATGACTTTCCGGCTGGATTTGCCGGAGCAATTCGCCAACGGCATAGAGACATCCCCTATCATCATATCCTGCTGCGATCAGCGTATCCGTTGCTGCCCATTGCAGTAGGAAACCTTCTGGTCCCGGGGCAATTTCCGATAGAGACGGAATTCTCAGCTTATGGAATTTGGATGAAATCAGCGAATGATGATCCGGCCTGCCGAAAAGGATGACAAGACTTCCGGTTGCCCTGGCTTCTTTGCCATTCGTAATTCCCACAGAAATGTGGCTTTTTTCCATGAGCCGAACGCGGAGCAGGCCTGCCACTTTGCTTTCAACGTCGCTGTTTTCTTCGCCGCGGATGATCGTTATTGATTGATAACTCCGCAGCTGGCTACTGAATGCATTTGTTAACGAGATAACTGAAATCAGAAGCGTAGTGAGGAATGTAGGGAAGGCCGGGAAAAATAGCCCTGGATTTTTCATTGATTTGGTGAGTTTGGGTCATCACAATATATAACCCGGTTCTCTCGAATATAGACTATCGCGATCAACATTAATTGGTTACCTCGGAGCGGTTACATTTTCTCAGAATTTCCTACGGATAACTCTGATTGGGTTGAGAGATTTGTCGATGCGAGTCTTTGCGAGACATAACTCTTTTACAAAACGCACAAATTGAGATGACATTTCCATACTGTCGGAATTTTAATACCCCGACCTGCTCCCTGGTTCGTGTCACACGAACAGGAAAAGTGAGCTCGTACCTTTGCAGATTCTGCATCACCAAAATCACACCGTGGCTAAAAAACACTCCGGCACAATGGCCCCTAAATCGCTTTGCGCTGTAATAGGATTGTCTTTGAATAAAAATCGAACCCATGGGATTTCAGAAGTATTATATTATCCTTCTCCTCGATTTATTTCCTCACAGACCAAAATTGATTGCATCTCCTCAGAGTTATTCACTGGAAACGCTGAGTTAACAATTGAACAACTGAACAATTGCATTAAGAACAAAACCGCTGAACCACTGAACCATTGAACCATTGAACCACTGAACCAACGAACCATCGAACCAATAAACCCGTCACAAAACGTCCGGGCCGGAGACGTAGAACGGTGGTCCGGGCAGTTGGGTATGACTGGATTTGACCATGATTTCAATTTCCTTTTCTCCCATAATGCGTTGCGAAAGTCCGAGACGAATCTGATGTATCTGCGAGTAAAGATGTGATGTCGGATCGAGGCACAATATGGCCGAATTGCGCCGATAAAAAGCCAGTACGCTTTCGAACAATGACGCTAAGGACTTCTCAAACCCGGGACGACAAAAAGTGTACTCCAGAAAAACGAACTTGTAATCGCTATGGAACAGGCGTCGAAGGATGGGGATTTTTGGCATGAGTCGCATCATCATTTTTCCGGAAAATCCCGGCAAACTCAGGACTCTCCAACTGTCGGAAATGGCCAGAACGCCACAAACCGGCACACCGTGGTGCTCTATCACAAAGTACTTATTTCGCTGTTTCAGATTGTCAAATGACAGCATGCTATAATCACGGTAATACTCCTGAAGAAGTGCGAGGATCCCATCCCATTCTTCTCCTCCAATTTGCCTGACATCCTTATGGATTTTAGGAAAAACACGAGTGAATGGAATCGTCCTGAATGTTCCTGCTTTTCTAAATCCAAATTCATCGATCAATCGCCGGGAGCGGATATTTTCCTTATCCACGTAGGCATAAAGCACCGGAACTCCATCGGCATCTAGTCCCTCCCCATTCATCAGCCGCAATACTTCCTCCCTGATGGCAC
>JBGSYX010000412.1:0-2250 GCA_041750735.1 Cyclobacteriaceae bacterium | reverse complement strand
GTAGGGATTCTGCCGAGAATGTATTCTGTGTCCACAAAGGCGAACTTTTGTGCAAAGATTGTTCCTGCATAGAGAAAAACAATCATACCTATCAATACTAACTTTTTCATGGCTATGTTTTTTAATTAAACGATTAAAACTGCTGTCCAATTGTGAAGTGGAAGTTTGAGCCGCTCTCCCCGGATCTGACATTGGGTGTATCGAAACCATATCCCCAGTCAATTCCAAGTAAGCCAAACATTGGCAGAAATGCTCTTAATCCAACTCCAAGCGAGCGCTTGATAAGAAAAGGATTATATTCGTCAATTGAGTACCATGCATTCCCTGCCTCGGCAAAAACAAGGCCGAAAATGGTTGCTGAAGGATTCAACGAAAACGGGTAACGAAGTTCCAGTGTTAATTTTTCATATACGTTACCTGCCTTTGTCCCATTTACTAATGGTGTTAATGAACTGTTTGAATAACCCCTCAGTGCAATAGTCTCATATCCGTAGATATTGTAACCTGTTAAGCCGTCGCCGCCCAGATCGAATCCTTCAAAAGGAGAAGGACCAATATCTTTATTGTAGAAACCTTTATATCCAAAATGGGCTCGTGTGTACAATACCAAATTCCCTGCCAAAGTTGTATACCAGTCAGCTTTAAATTTCCATTTATGGAATTCTATCAGTTTATATTTATCTTCAAAAGACATATTACTATAATCCTTTCCTGAAATTGCTGAGAAAGGCGGGGTTAACTGAAGGGATAGATTGAAGGTGGAACCTTTACGGGGATATATCGGCTGGTCGACTGAACTTCTGCCAAAGGTGGTTGAAAAATTCAGGTTGTTTGAAATTCCATTTGTAAAGAGGAAGTATCCGGCATAATCTTTAAGACTGTATCGCTGAAATGCAACCTCATTGTATAAAGTAAAAAAGTCGTCAGGCCACTGAAGCCTTTTACCCAAACCCAAAGAAGCACCGGAAATTTTCATGAACTGATCTTTCTCCACACTGCTATAGTAGCCATAGGAGCTATTCATCTTGGTATGGTAAAAAGATACTGAAAATGAATTCGGTTTCTTCCCTCCAAACCAGGGTTCCACAAATGAAAGATTATATGATTGGTAGTATTTACCATTCGACTGAGCCCTGATGCTTACTGTTTGTCCATCGCCTGTAGGAACAGGTCTCCAGGCTTTTCCGTTTAATATGTTTTTTGCGGAAAAGTTGGTAAACCGCAATCCGATTGTACCAATCAGCATACCATAACCCCATCCGCCAGACACTTCAAATTGATTGTTGGATTTCTCTACCAGTTTGTAGCGAATGTCAACGGTACCATTGGCAGGATCAGGAAGTGGTTCGGGTTCAATCTGCTCCGGATCGAAATGTCCAAGGTTAGAAAGCTCTCTTACTGTACGGATGATATCCTGTTTGCTGAAAAGGTCTCCCGGTTTGGTTCTGATTTCACGACGAATAACGTGCTCATTGGTTACCTCATTCCCTTCGATGATAATATTATTGATTGTAGCGGGTTTACCTTCGTAAATCCGCATTTCAAAATCAATGGTATCGCTATCCACTCTCACTTCCACAGGAGTGATATCGGAGAACAGGTATCCATGATCCAGGTATAAGGAATTAACAGCGTCTTCATCATTAAGAAGTCGCTTATCGAGTAGGTTCTGATCAAAAATGTCTCCTTTTTTTATCCCAAGGTATTTTGCTAAAAGTTCTTCAGGGTAAATTGTATTACCAATCCAGATAATGTCTCCAAAATAGTATTTATTTCCCTCGAAAATATCGAGGTATAGATTAATCCTGTCATCGGAAACCCTGCCAATTGAGTCGCTGAGAATTTTAGCATCACGGTAGCCATTCTCATTATAAAATGCGAGGAGTTTATCTTTGTCTTCCTTAAAGTCTTTTTTAATCATCTTGGAAGGCTTGAAGATATTAATATCTTTCCCCTTGGTCTTTTTCAAAAGTTTTCGCAGTTTCTTATCAGGAAACACCGTATTTCCTGTAAACACAACTTCCTGAATTTTTACCTTTCCGTTTTTGTTTACCTCAGCCTCCAAATGGACCATGTTTACACGCACGCTGTCAGGAACCTGTTTTATAGTAACGGTGGTATTCAGAAAACCCTTTTCAACGTAGTGTTCACGGACTATCCTGCGGATGGTATTGAACAAATCTTCAGTAACCTGACTGCCATTGCGGATATTAAGTTTATCCATTAGGTCCTGAGTTTCTCCCTTTTTAA
>JBGSYX010000411.1:0-3175 GCA_041750735.1 Cyclobacteriaceae bacterium | reverse complement strand
AAACTGCTTTTTTAATTCTGAAAAAACTCCTCCTTGATTCATGAAGTGTGGCCAATGGATTTATCATCATTTTTTGCCTGAGGTGCGACTCTATAGTCAACTCATTTTTCTGGGCTTCGCTTATCATCCATGAAAGCGCGTTATCTGCAAGTACCGCCCCATCCGGGTCGGGTTTGTAGCTGCCGCCTATATCGCTGTGTGCACCTGCAAACCAAACCTGTTTTATTTCGATAGTATCCTTTTTATTCCATATCGTCGGAACAAAATCCTCCCTATGCTCATCAATGGCCAGCGCATGTCGCGCGAAACGCACATTACTGCCGAGCTTCGTATCGTAAAATTCATCTTTGTCCTCAAACATGCCTAGAAAAGATATCGGAATACCCAGTGCGCCAACTGTGTCCCATACACCAATGAACTTCACTTCTCGGGATTCGTGGGAATGCCGCTCCCTGAATTTGACAGATTCTTCGCCAGAAGGGGCATATGCCTTACCGTTTCTTTTATAATGGTCGAAAGCCTTTTGAATCAATCCCTCATCCGGTCGCTGCAGGATACCACAATTGTTGATGAGACCGCTAAGGCACCTTACGGTATAAGCCCCGCGACTGAATCCAAAGAAATACAATTCATCCCCTGGTGAATAGTTTTGCACGATATACCTGTAATCATCCATGATGTTTTTGTGGATGCCCCTGCCCGTGGCGCCCCCAATGATCTGATCATTATAGGAACCGATACCCCAGTCGTAAAAAACCTGTTGCGGCACACCATCATCGCCAACGGGCTGTATAGCACGGGCAATTTTCAGGACGTTGGTCGGGAAATCAAATTTTAGGTCCTTTTCCGGCCGACTCCATGTTCCGTCTGCACAGATAACAATTCGCTTTTTCATGAATATATATATTTGTAGGTTCGTAGGATTCGGCTAACTCCATAGGATTGGATTCATGAAAGGACTTATGGCCATTCTATAATAATTTCGAAAATCATTGCGCTTATTGGAACATTAACCTTTAAAGTGATTAATTTAGTCAAATTGAGGGTTGATTGCCATAGATTGGCTAAAAATATCAGTCAGTAGTCGTGCGGTTTTATCGGTAAAAAGCACTGGACTTTTAAAGAATTAATTTTAAATCAGGAAAATATTCTCGCCATGCATGCAGCTCTTAAGCACCTTTTCCACTCTGTCATTTCCCTGATCCTTATTGGATCGGTCTTCTGTTGTACCACTAAAACTGCCCCCGAAGGGAGTTTGGCGGATTTTACCCGGGATAAACATCGTCCGTACTTTCACTTTACACCTGACAGCATGTGGATGAACGATCCCAATGGTATGGTTTTTCACAAGGGGGTTTATCATTTGTTTTATCAGTATTATCCAGACAGCACAGTCTGGGGCCCGATGCATTGGGGGCATGCCACGAGCAATGATATGGTGAGCTGGGAGCATCAACCGATTGCTTTATATCCCGATGAACTTGGGTATATCTTTTCAGGTAGCGCCGTGGTGGATAATCAAAATACGTCTGGATTTGGAACGCTTGAAAATCCACCTCTTGTAGCCATTTTCACCTACCACGATCCCGTCGGTCAGACATCTGGAAAAAATGATTTTCAAACCCAGGGAATTGCCTATAGCCTTGACGATGGAGAAACCTGGATAAAATATGAAAAAAATCCAGTGCTGTTGAATCCGGGCATCATCGACTTCCGGGATCCCAAGGTTAGATGGTTTGAAAAGGAAAACAAATGGATCATGACGCTGGCCGTGAAAGATCATATCCGTTTTTATTCCTCACCAAATCTGAAAGATTGGAAACCAGAAAGTGAATTCGGAAAAGAAATCGGCGCACATGGAGGCGTATGGGAATGTCCCGATTTGTTCACACTAAAAGACGAAAAAAGCGGCAATGAACATTGGATATTAATAGTAAACCTGAATCCGGGCGGGCCCAATGGTGGCAGCGGCGCGCAGTATTTTATCGGGAGTTTCGACGGCACTACATTCACGCCGGTCGATGAGGAGATAAGGTGGATTGATTTTGGCCCGGACAATTATGCCGGCGTTACATGGGCTAATACTGGTGATCGCGTACTCTTTCTCGGGTGGATGAGCAACTGGACGTATGCCACGGTGGTGCCAACAGAAAGGTGGCGCAGCGCCATGACCATTGCCAGGGAATTAACATTTGCAGTAAGTGAAAATGGAATGGTGGTACGTTCAGTTCCGGTGCCTGAATTTGACCGCTCCTTAACTACGGTTTATGAAACGGCTAATCTGGAAGTCCAGGGTCAGATCAACATTTCGGAAATCGCTAAATCGTCCATGACGGCATTTAACCTGGATCTGACGATCGACAGTCTGGCTGACTTTGGCATAACACTTTCCAATGACTTAGGAGAAGAGGTGACTTTGAGTTTTAGCCAGGAAGAAAACAAATTCTATCTGGACCGCAGTAAATCCGGCAATACTGGTTTCCACCCGGAATTTTCAAATCTGATTGTAGCCGACAGGTATTCTGTAGATTATGAAATGAATCTCCGGCTTGTTGCTGATGCGGCATCACTGGAGGTTTTTGCCGATGATGGTACTACAGTTCTTACGACTATCTATTTTCCTGAGAAGGAGTTTTCAAATTTAACCTTATACTCTCCATCCGGAATTAATCTTTCGACTTTGAAAATCAGCAGACTTAAATAAGGCTGGCAATCATTTGATAATAGCTAGAGGACGGTGGAAGTTAGCCGTGAGTGATTTGTTATAAAGGTCAAGACAGATCAAAATGGATTAAAACCCAAAACTCTGAATTACTCCTCGATTACAGTGGGATTAACAAAATGATCAAACCTGACGCCAAATTACTTTTAAGGCTACGCGCTTTTAATTACCTTTAATAGAGCGTATCAGAAACTTTTTAAATCCTCATGCTATGAAACTATCACACCTTTTTCTCCTTCTCGGAATGACCCTGACTAGTATAAGTTGTACTCAGCCAATTGGCGAAAAAACTACGGAAAATACAACAAACCGCGAATTCTACCAATTAAAAATATATACATTCGATTCGGAGGATCAAATCCAACTGACAGACAATTACCTTAAAGATGCCTATTTACCCGGTTTAAAAAAGTTGGGCGTCACCAACATCGGCGTTTTCAAACAAAGTCCTAT
>JBGSYX010000410.1:0-7430 GCA_041750735.1 Cyclobacteriaceae bacterium | reverse complement strand
CCTCGACCCGGAGGATGCGCAAGGTCGACCCGGAGGATGCGCATCCTTTGCACGGAGGAAACGTACGTTTTTCTGAATTTCTATGAGACCTGTAAAATCCGTGGATTTCACGGCAATTTCACCCAATGGTGGTTGCCATTTTTCTGTACGTAGCATCTGAAAATTTAACATTTTTTAACAGCCGGAATCTCCATGGTGGAACGTGGTTTGTTTCAGTTAAAGTGATTCCTTCAAAGAGCGCTCCCCACAGGATCAGTTAGTTTAAGTTCCACCTTTTAAACATTAAAACAATGGTACGATTCAAAGCATTGGAGCGCGTAGATCCAAGGGATCTGACCCTCCCCAAAAAGTATTACGCACATATCGTCAACGGCGATGATGTGAATTTCGATGAACTGGCTGATCTGATCAGCAAAATGTCTAACCTGAATTATGGCGAGGTATTGGGCGCCTTAGGTACCCTGATTGAGATTATTGAGTTGCAACTGCGTCATGGGCGTCAGGTGCACCTGAGTACACTGGGCACCTTCTATCTTACCTTGGCCAGCGAAGGCAAAGCCAAAGGAGAAGAGCTTACTTCCGATCAGATCAAAACAGCCAAGATCCGCTTCAGACCGGGCAAACGACTCAAAAGACTGATTAATAACCTGGAATTCGAGAAAGTCCCTGAAAAAGCAAACGGTAATGGACAGACCGGATAGGTGATGCTAATGATTGGCTTGAGAGATTTTGAGTTTGAGTAGAGCGGCGCTGTTTTAATAATGGCGCCGTTTTTTTGTCATCCAGAATGCTATCCTGGCATTTTTTGGAGCAGTAAAATCGGCCATCCCACTAGCAATTGCTCTCAATTCCTGTACGTTATCATCTAAGTCATCTCCATATTCAATAGGCAACAAAACCAGAATACCTTGGTAATTGAGAGTACTAAAGCTGTTTTTCTCATTTGATAAGAAAACATTGCTTCTAAAAACCCATCTTGGGTATTTTCACGTATAAGAATTAGGCCATTTTTAAGAAGGCTTTTTCAAAAGAATCCTATGATTGATCGCAACTAACCATCCTGGGCAAGCTTCGTCATTATTTACTCAGGCATATAAGCTACCCAATGCCTTACAGTATTGCCCGATTTACCATATCAAAGAAAGGGTATAGCCTTAATTGTAATCCGATTTGTTGTATATTCGTGTACTATAAAAGTTCAATTTTGTCCCTTAGTAATAATGAAGCTGAAGGCAAAAATTTAACCCGAATTCATGGTGAGCCGCAAAATGCATACTTGCACCATTATATTTTTAATTGCGAATGTAGTTTGATTTTAAGTTATGAACTCCATACTCAACCCTAATCACATATGTTTAAAAATTTAAAGTCCCTTTTCGTAATAACTGAAGAGGAAAAGTCCGCTACGTCGGAACAGCCCTCACAGGTAAAGGATAAACAGGTTGCTGGAGAGCCAGCTCCAAAAGCACCGGCACCTAAACCAATTGACAACAGCATCCTGGACAGACTTATAAAAGCCATTGAGGATAACAACCAGTCGGGGTTTGATTACCTTGAATATCGCCGTTCGCTTAAATCTCTGGCAGCATTGCCGATGGAGGAATCCATAAAGTTTCAGTCGGCATTTGCCACAGCCTCTACTATGGATGTGACACTGGAAAAGTTGTTGGACTCCATTGAATTTTACAAGAAAGTTCTACTCAATGAAAAGGACAATTTTTTTAAAGCGTCCAAGCAGCAATATGCCCAGAATGTGGAAGGGCGTATAAAAGAAAAACAGGCTGTAAGCGATCTCATTAAAGAAAAGAGCCTGGCGATTCAGAAGCTTACAGAAGAAATAAGAGCACACCAGGCACACATGGAGGAATTGAATAAACTTGTTGAAAATGCCGAAGCCAAAATCAAGGAAACATCTGAAAACTTTACTCAAGCCCTCCAAATGCTCATGTCGCAGATGGAACAGGACGGTGAAAAACTAAAACAATACATAAAATAATAGCTAAAAACATGAATAGTACAAGCTCAAAGAGTTTTTGGGAGAAACCCGAAGGAAAAACCGGAATGATAGGCCTCGCAGCTATCCTGGGTGGCGCAGGTATCCTGTTATATAAACTGCTCCCTTATCTTATTACCCTTACAGGGAATTTACTGCATTTTTCATTTTTACTTTTGGCCCTTGGTGCATTGATATACATAGTGCTTGACAAGAAAGTCAGAAATCTGGTGTTTTTCATGTACAAATCCTTTATGCGGTGGCTTACAGGGCTCTTCATACAAATTGACCCTATAGGCATCCTTAAAACGTATATCGACGATCTGAAGAAAAATCTCTCCAATATGAGCAAACAGCTTGCTGTTGTGAAGGGACAAATGCAGCGGCTTAAATTGTTGATGGAAGAAAATAAAAAAAGTATAGAGAACAATCTCAAATTGGCGAGTAAGGCCAAGGAAACGGACAAAACCGCTGTAATGATACTAAAATCAAGAAAGGCCGGGAGACTAAAAGAATCGAATTTGCGGTATGACGAATTATACAGAAAACTGGAGCTCCTTTATAGGGTTTTGGTTAAGATGTACGAAAACTCAGAGGTTATGCTTGAAGATATTGAGGATCAAATATTTGTAAAAGAAGCTGAGAGAAAAGCCATCCGGTCAAGCCATTCTGCCATGAAATCGGCTATGAACATCATAGCTGGAAATAGCGACAAACGGGAAATGTTCGATATGGCTCTGGAAGCCATCGCAGATGATGTGAGCTTGAAAATCGGCGAGATGGAACGTTTTATGGAGATGTCTAACAGTTTTGTCCAATCCATCGATCTGCAAAATGGCGTGTTCGAGGAAGAAGGAATGCAACTGTTGGAGAAATGGGAAAAAGAAGGTGTTTCATTGCTACTAGGTAATGAGAAGGATTTACTTATTAACAAGGCAAACAGCAGTACTGATTTTGTAGATCTTGACCAGCCTGTTTCCCGCAGTACGAAACCCCATGATAATCAATACAGTGATTTATTTAAAATTTAATATAACCCTGAAAATATGACACGCACACAATTAACACCTTTTTCCAAGCTTCTGATTACGCTTCTCATCGTTGGAGGTATTGGCTATGGACTTTATTGGGTTAGCAAGGACCCTGAAATAAAGGAGAAATTGACAACCAGTGAATCCAAATCCGAGGTTTCGTCAGATGTAATTAATATCGGAGTGGTTACGTGGGGTGGATATGCCGGAGGGCAATATTTCAACGAAGGGTTTGAGGCCAATAAAGATTCGCGTTTCTATAAACAATATGGATTTCAGGTAAGCTTTCAGATACTGGATGATTTTGATGCATCGCGCGATGCTTTTAAGAATGGTAACATCGACTTGCTTTGGGCAACTATCGACGCCTTACCAACGGAGATGGAAGGACTGGGCAGTTACGATCCTCAGGTAGTATTCCAGGCAGACTGGAGTAGAGGAGGGGATGCGATTGTAGTTCGAAGAGGGATCGGAGCAGTAAGCGATCTAAAAGGAAAGAAAATCGCTGTCGCTCCAATGACACCTTCAAACTCATTTTTACTTTGGTTACTTGAAGCAGGCGATCTTGCTATGACGGATGTTACGATCGTCGAAGTGCCGAGTGCAATCGATGCTGCTGATGCATTTAAAGCTCAAACAGTAGATGCAGCTGTAGTATGGAGTCCGGACGATGCAGATTGTGTATCCAAAGTCCCCGGTTCAAAAATATTGGAAAGTACAAGGAATGCCTCGCATATCATTGCCGATGTTTTTATCGCTAAAAAACAATATATTCAGAATAATAAGGAAAAATTGATCCGGCTATATGAGGGGTGGATGACAGGTTCGGCAGAAATCAACCAGAATGCCGCTAATAAAAATAAGGCTGCGAAAATACTCGCACAGGGACTAAACCTTCCAGAGGATTTCTGCCTCGGCGCGATTAACAATGTTCGACTCGCTACGCATGGAGACAATATGGATTTCTTTGGTATAAACCGAAGTTATACTGGGATAACCGGAGAGGAACTATATAACAGGATGAAAGTGAAGTACAGCACCGTCGGCTACAATACGGCCAATGCGCGCAGCTGGAGGCTTATTGCGTCGGATGTAGTCGCAAGCGCCCACCTTACCGGTGCGGAGCATGCCAGTGAAAGTCAGAAAACATTTGCCTCGACATCGCCACAGGATATTGAAGCTGCCGCCATTTCGACTAAAAAGGTTTCCATCAATTTCCGCACTGGGGAATTTTTACTTGATGAGAATGCAAAACAAATTATCGATCTTCAGTTCACTCCGATTGCCAAGGCGTTTTCGAATGCTAAAATCCGAATTGAAGGTAATACGGATAATGTTGGCTCAAGGGAATTGAATGTTACACTTTCAAGGAAACGGGCACAATCGGTCGCTGACTACCTGATTAGCCAACACAGTATGCCGGCCAATAGGTTTGTAATTGTGGGTAACGGTCCGGATAATCCCGTTGTTGGCTGTGAACAAAACGGTTCTGAAGATTGTCGTGCAAAAAACAGAAGAACGGACTTCGAGATTATTGCCGAAAATAATTAGAATATGTACTCGCGAAACCCTTTGTTTGATCTGAGGGGCATTCTGAACACAAAAACCGACATCATTTTACAGATTGCCGGAGCGTTTATTTTGCTTGCCCTGTGGTGGTTGTCCAGCAGTATTGCTACCAAGATTAATATTACCCAAATTGATCCTTCCGAGCTGAAATCACAGAATATCGTATTGGAAGATGAATCATACTATTACAATGATTCGCTTCTCGTTGCAGATTTTGACAAGCTGATTGTTAGCAACGACAGCGAATTACAGAAAATGGGGCTTAAAAAAATCGAGGTTACCAATATACCTTCGCCCCTGGTAGTTGTGAAGACTATTCCGGAAATGCTGAAAAGAGATAAGCTTATCCCGAATATTTTCAAATCCATAAAGCTCAATGTCTATGGATATGTTTTTGCAGTAATCATTTCGTTACTGGTAGGCTTCGCTATTGGTCTTATCCCCATATTCCGCGGCTTATTCAGCCGTATAATCGATGCAGGCAGATTTATACCATTGACTGCTGTCACCGGCATATTTATCCTCTGGTTCGGTATAGGAAATGAAATGAAGGTGACATTCCTGGCTTTTGGAATACTGGTATACCTCATACCTGTTGTTGTTCAGCGAATAGATGAAGTTCAATCAGTTTATCTGCATACTGTCTACACACTTGGCGCTTCAGCGTGGCAAACAGTAAAAACTGTTTATATCCCATACGTATTAAGCAAACTAATTGACGATATCCGTGTTTTGACGGCTATTTCCTGGACCTACATCACCATTGCGGAGATGCTCAATAAAAGTGGTGGAATCGGTGAATTGATATGGGAAGCAAAACGCCAGAGCCGCATCGATAAAGCCTTTGCTGTTCTGCTCATTATAGTTCTTATCGGTATTGTTCAGGATAGGATTTTCTCATTTCTGAATCAGATTCTGTTTCCTTACAAACTCACTGAATCTAAAAAATCATAGAAATGGTAAACTTTAAAGACGATCCAATCTTACCCAATATAGTTGAACTGAGAGGTGTTTGCCAGTCCTACGATAATGGTAGAGTGAGCATCATTGAAAACCTGGACCTTCTCATTGAAGATAAGCCATTTCAAGGGCAGTTTGTGGTTTTACTTGGAATGTCAGGCTGTGGAAAGAGCACCGTACTCCGCTATATAGCCGGACTTCAGAAGCCAACGTCGGGTAAAGTCTTGATCAAGGAAAAAGAAGCCGGGGATGAAAACAGGGTAAATATGGTATTTCAGCAATATTCATCGTTGCCCTGGATGTCAGTCTTAGAAAATGTTGCGCTCGGTCTTAAGTTTAAAGGAGTATCCCAAAAAGAACGGGAAGAAAAGGCCATGGAAATGATTGAGTGGGTTGGCCTGAAGGGGCATGAAAAAAAATATGCCCAATATCCATTGCTTTCAGGAGGTCAACTGCAACGGATTGCAATAGCGAGAAGTCTTATTTCCAATCCTGAAATCCTGTTAATGGATGAGCCTTTTGGCGCACTGGATGTAGAAACACGTCAAAGTATGCAAGCCTTACTACTTGATATATGGCAAAAGTTTCAGACTACCATCGTTTTTGTAACTCATGACATAACTGAAGCTGTTTTTTTGGCAGACGATATTTATATCATGAAAAAGCCGCCTTCGGCAATCGTGGATCACATAAAAGTTGATCTGGCGCTCAATAGAACTTTCGCAATAAAGAAAACCGCGCATTTTATTGAGATTGTGCGTGATGTGGAAGAAAAACTGCTGGATACGCTAAATAACCAGATATCCAAGCCATGATTAATTATCAAAAAATCAAAGACATTATCTCGCAACATGGAATTGCCACTTCCAACATCGTGACCGGAGATGCTGTAAAACCAATGCATATTATTGGGTTTACTGGATTTTTTAAAAATCTTGACCTTAATAAGGAGGAGCTACTTCTTGTCTCATATGCTCCGGACTCTGAAACACCAAAATTTATACTCACGGATCATAATTTATATTATAATAAAAGCAAAAAACCGGCATCAGTTACATTAGGAAATTATAGTGAAAAGGTATTAAAGGGTATTGGCAAATCGGAAGAGATTGAGGCAGTTGGTGAAGTGATTAGTTACCTTGTGAATAGGAGATCGGAGGCAAAAAAGACACTCAACAGTTTTGTCGAAAAGTATAAGCAATTGGCAGAAAGTGAAAAGAAGAACTACTCCAATAAAGAACTTTTTTTCGATGGCAATTATTTGGCTTTGCTTTTACAGGAATCTGAAGAGGCAATTCAAATGTGCCTCTCACTCAACCAGGATGCTCATTTCATCCAGAGTCTAAATTTGGTATTCAGTAAATCAGATAAAGCAATTGATGGAATTAAGTCTGAGCATTTGCTTCTTGCTGACCTAATACATGCCTACAAGCTCATTGTTAGACAGGCGAATGAGAAGGCCATGTTTACCATGGCGTACTTTTTCGAGAGGCTGCAAGGTAACAATTTTGCTACGGGCATCAGCATTCAAAGGTTGAACGAGATGGTGACGAAAGATAAGTTCCGTGCCAATATCGAGAAGATTAAAGATGCAGATTTCATAAATGCCAAACCCGAATATGCCGATGAGTTTATTTTGCCCTCCATTCTTTACAGGATGGATCATTTGCAATTCATGAAGTCAGGCAACTTATTGTATCGGTTTGCTTCCTTATTGGCGAAAGCTGATAACACTGTAAGTGAAGAAGAGAAGGAAATTCTGAAGCAAATTCTTGAGAAAACTACTAAACCTAAAACAAAACCAGAATACACAGCTTCCAAAGAGATACCGAAGGATGACAGCCTCGAAAAAGTGATGTCTGAGTTGAACAACCTCA
>JBGSYX010000409.1:0-4795 GCA_041750735.1 Cyclobacteriaceae bacterium | reverse complement strand
CCGGTGAGGTCATTACCCAGCAATTGAATTTTCTGTCCGTATTTCACTTTAGACAGATCAGGCTTTGCAGGCATGGGAGGAACTTTATGTGCATGGATATAATATACTTCTGCGCCAATGCCATTTTTGTTAGGCTCCGTCATTTTGCCGACCAATTGGTCTCCCTTTCCTTCCAGTACGAGTATTGACGTTACCATGTGGGTGCGAATCTTTCCATCCTCCAACTCAAATGCTGCATTGGAAGTCCCCGTAACGATGAGCTTGCCGTCCTGTATGTAAACATTTCCTACGGGCAACACGCTGCCCCATCGCCAAAGCATATCTGCATCCAGGTAACCTTTTTCCTGCCTTACTTCCAGCCAGCCTACGCCTTCATCGAAATGCAGCGCCCAGCGACCAAGATATTTATCAGCCTCTCCGGCTTCACTGCGAAATGGGAATGCGACAACTGCCAATAGTAGCAGCAGTCTTATGCTAAATTGCTTATTCATGAGTATGGGGTTTTAAAAATAATCTGTGCTCTAAATTAGCAAAGACAACCCAGACGGCGGCAATAAATTTACATTATTCCAGAGAAGACATGGATTTCCCGTGAACGTAAATTGGATGAAAAATAAGTGCTTTAAGACCCTTTAAGGAACCTTGGGAGTATTATTGTTCAACTTGATGATTTGGTGGGACAGGAATACCATGCGGTCGTTATATTGATGCCAGCGGCCTTTTACCACGATCGGCTCGGTGTCGTTGTCAAGAATTTCAACCCATATGGCGTTTTCTAGCTCTTTCTGCTCCACATTGAATGTTTCGTTATTTTCGAAATACTCGAATGAAGGCCTGTTCTGAAACACAACGATCTGATTTCCGACCATTCCGTCGCATTCGCCAACGATATACAGCTTATCGGTGCCTTGATATTTTGAGTAGTTAACGCCAAGAGGCTTTATCGAAATAGTATCGTATGGATCATCCACACCAAAAAGCATTGTGGGTATCAGTAGGAATAGGGCAATTGGAAAGAGTTTCATGCTTGGAGCAGTATTTTAAATAATGATTGCAAATATAGCAATTAAACGGGCATTCATTAACAGTTGTTTGAGACTATGGCAAGTAATTCCATGTATGTATGGAATTTTCGCAATTTTTAGGAAATGAGTTTTTAGCAAATTAAAATTTGCCAGAATGAAGAAAGTATATGATTAATTTCTGCCGGATGAATCAGCGCAACAGAATATTCCTTTTCGAGTTCCCAATTCGTCGAAAAAATATTTTGCGAAATCTGATATTGCTCCCCTTTTCCAAATAATATTTCAGACAAAATTGATTGAAAAGGCTTCGCGCTTCAGATCACCAATTGGCTTTGTTCTTCCGGAATGATTCGGTTTTATCAAGAAATGCCTCCCAAGCATCCATATCTTCGACACCCTTGCTGTACAAATTGAGCATTTCATCGATCAGGGAATCCTTGTATCCAAATTTGCTGGTCATCTTTTTACAAAAATCCATCTCTTCGGGCTCGATCACATTATCCGCCATCATCATACCTATAAAATCATATAACAATGCTACCTTCTGATGGTGCAGCTCAGGTATTTGCAACTCGGCATCTTCTTTTTGATCGATGATGTTTTTTATCTGCTGTGGCTTCAGCTGATACTTTTCTCCGATTTTGTATAGATAATCCAGCTCTTTCTGATGAATATGACCGTCAACAGCAGCTAGCGCTACCAGGTTGCGGAGGTGGTTCTTCTTGAACTTGAGGTATTGATATTCGAAAAAGCCGATCATAACAATAAATTTTGTACTTAAATATAAAATTTCCCCAACTGATATTCAACAACAACGAAGTAATACTTATCACATCAGCTGAATTCCATTACGCCGGCACTCTTCCCGTATACCTTCTGGCCAAATGCTCGATTGGATCTCGCCAATATGGGCTTTTCGTAAATAAAACATGCACAGTCGTGACTGCCCTATGCCTCCGCCAATGGACTGTGGCAATTCACCGTTGAGCAGTTTACGATGAAACTCCAGTGACTTCCGATACTCCTGACCTGTAATTTTAAGTTGCTCCTCGAGTGAAGCAGGGTTCACCCTGATGCCCATGCTGGAAAGCTCGAATGAATCCTGAAGTATGTCGTTCCAAACCATAATATCTCCATTCAATCCAAAAGTCCGGCTGGAGGTTGGGGTAGTCCAGTCGTCATAGTCCGGGGCACGACCGTCATGTGGCTTGCCGTCGGCCAGTTCAGCACCGATACCGATGATGAAGTAAGCGCCGTATTTTTTAGCCATCTGATGCTCGCGCTGCTTTGGAGTAAGGGCAGGAAATTCCCGCAGCAGGTCCTCCGTATGGACGAAATATATATTCTGCGGCAACTGAGGTTTGATCATGGGATAATGCTCACAAACGACATATTCGGTTCGCTTGAGCACTTCATAAATTTTTCGAACAATATATTTCAGAAAGTCCAGGTTTCGCTCACTCTCGTGCATCACTCGCTCCCAGTCCCATTGGTCTACATAAAGTGAATGAATATTATCGAGTGTTTCATCCGGACGAACGGCGTTCATATCTGTGTAAATCCCATAACCTGTTTCAATGTTGTGTTTGGCGAGGGCCAGGCGTTTCCATTTGGCCAGTGAATTCACCACCTCGGCTTCGGCATCACCCATATCGCGGATCGGAAAGGTGACCTTTCGCTCAATGCCATTCAGGTCGTCGTTGATACCGGTGCCTTTCAGCACAAAGAGTGGTGCTGTGATTCTTCGCAATTTAAGCTCGGCAGCAAGGTTCTGTTGAAATGTATCCTTGACGAGTTTTATCGCCTTTTCGGTCTCGTTGACGTCGAGCGGGCTTGTATAGTTTTTCGGAAGAAACAGGTTTTTCATGGAGATTTTGTGCTAATCGTTCAATTATATTGTCGAAATCAATAAAAATCCAGCGCTATTGGTCGAAAAGTCAGCTAAAAGTAAACAAGTATTTGAAAACTAAAAAACCATTAAAAACCCAGTATGCCGGGGAGGTGGATTTGATCTATAATCAGGGATTTTTTAATCAATGATTAACGATTTACGATCAACGATTTAGGATCAGCAAACCATGCCTTCTTAATTCTTCAATCGTTAATCCCCAATCGCTAATCAGTATTCCCCGCTTTCAGGCTCCGCACCATCGCCAGCTTGGATATCAGGTACTTTCTGGAAGTATCGGCTTGCTGGCAGAGCACACGGGTACGCCGCAAATCAAGGCGGGTGTACATCATGTTATTAAATTCAAAAATTTCCCCTTTGTCCAGCGCTGAAAGCGGCACCAATCCATCTTCATTGACATCGAATTGCCTGAGCGCATTTACCAGCCTAATGTCAGAATACGTGGATGCCGCGGGATTTTTCATGTGGAGTTTCAATGGCATCAGAATCTCGGGAGGAAATACCAGGTCATTCAGCAGTGGCTGCATCAATTCGGTAAATGTGGTCTTCCAGTATTTTCCGTGTGGCATGGCCTTGCGGCCAAATCTCTCAGTGGTGACAAGGTGGGCGATTTCATGCACGTACGTGATGAGGAATGAATATATATTCAGACCATGATTCACTGATATAGCGTGATCCTTTTTTCGCGGATCGAAGCGATAGTCTCCGAGTTTACTGTTGCGGTTTCTGGTTACTTTAAAGTGAAACGGTGTGGCGATCCACAAATCCAGGCAATAATGCACCGAATTTTCAGGCACATGACGCGAGAGAATCTGGTATAACTTCTGCCTTGGCTCCACGTTTACTTTTCTTTGAACACCAGCTTTATCGGTACTCCGGCAAATCCAAAATGCTCCCGTATTTTATTCTCCAAAAACCGCTCATATGGAATTTGAATGTATTTTGGATGATTGCAGAAAAAACCAAAGGTTGGTGACTTAGTAGGAAGTTGGGTGATATACTTGATTTTAATGTATTTGCCACGATGAGCCGGTGGATTATGCTTTTCGATTTCCTTGAGCAATACATTATTGAGCTCAGAAGTCGGTATTTTTTTGTAGCGGTCTTCATATACAGCAATGGCCGTTTCAATGGCTTTCATTACGCGCTGTTTGTTGATGACAGAAGTGAAAATGACTGGAATATAATTCAGTGTGCCGAGCTTGTCCATCAATACCTTCCGGAATTCGTCTGCTGTTTTAGTATCCTTTTCGATCAGGTCCCATTTGTTTACCATCAACACAATCCCTTTGCGGTATTTTACAGCCAGGTTGATGAGGTTGATATCCTGAGCTTCCAATCCGCTCTGGGCGTCGATCATAACGATGGATACGTCGCTGTTTTGGAGCGACTGGATGGATCGCATAACTGCGTAAAACTCGATGTCTTCTTTTACCTTGGCTTTTTTCCGTACTCCCGCAGTATCCACTAACAGGAAGTCCTTACCAAAAAGTTTGTACCTCGTGTTTATGGAATCCCTGGTGGTACCAGCTATATCGGTGACTATGCTGCGCTCCTGACCAACAAGAACATTCACAAACGATGATTTACCCACGTTTGGCCTGCCCATGATAGCGATACGTGGCAGTTCTGATTCGGAATCCCCGTCAACTTCGGTTTTAAAATGTTTCACCACCTCATCGAGCAGATCGCCTGTGCCCGCGCCCGAAACGGAAGAAACGGGATATATCTCCCCTAGCCCTAACTCATAGAACTCGACGGCATTTTGTTCTTTTTCCAGGCTATCAGCTTTATTGGCAACAATAAGTACAGGTTTTTTGGTTTTCCTTACCACTTTAGCGAAGTCCATATCCAGGTCAAT
>JBGSYX010000408.1:0-1967 GCA_041750735.1 Cyclobacteriaceae bacterium | reverse complement strand
GACCATCAAACGCTACGTCCAAAAAGGGGTTCTGATACCCATCTATAAGGGGCTATATTCTACCGTTCCGCTCTCCCAGTTGGACCCGCTGGAACTGGGCAAAGCCATCATCCACAGGTACACTTATCTGAGCACGGAGTCAGTATTGAGCCAGGCCGGTGTCATTTCCCAGGCCACTTACATGTACACCTTTGTCAGCGACATGTCCAAAAAAATTACGGTAGGAACCCGGTCGTTTCTATACCGGCAGATCAAAGACGAATACCTCTACAACCCGGCCGGCATTCTAAATCAAAACGGTATTTTTGTCGCCAGCCTCGAGCGGGCAGTGGCAGATATGCTCTATTTCAACCCCAGAGCTCACTTTGATGTCCCCAATGGCATCGACTGGGAAAAGGTCATTTTGATTCAAAAAGAAATAGGTTATCCATGATAGATTTAAGACCAGAGGATATCATCCATAAATCGTACTTAAACCGTCTGCTGATGGAGATCATCGACCGGCCTTCCCTGGCGCATAACCTGGCTTTTAAGGGCGGGACCTGTGCATCAATGCTGGGATATCTTGACCGGTTTTCAGTCGATCTGGATTTTGATGTATTGAAAAATGCAGATGAGATAGCATTGCGGAAAGAATTTCACCAGGTATTTGAATATCTTGGCTTAAATGTCACAGGAAAATTGGATCACGCGCTGTTCTTTCAGCTCCGCTATCCGAACGACCCGGGCAAGCGCAACACCATGAAAGTGAGCGCCAATAGCATCTTCATTGAAGCCAACCAATATAAAATCCAATACTTTACAGATATTGACCGTCTGATGAACAGTCAAACCGTGGAAACGATGTTTGCCAATAAATTGGTGGCGTTCATGGATCGATACAATTTACACCATACCATCGCAGGAAGAGATATTTACGATATTCACCATTTTTTTATCCGAGGATATACCTATCACGCTCCGGTGATACAAGAGAGAACCGGGTTGGAGCCAAAGGAATATTTCGAGAAATTGAGTGAATTCATCAAAGTACATGTGACTCAAACGTTGGTCAATGAAGATTTAAATACGCTGCTACCAAATAAACAGTTTCAGCAGATCCGAAAAATCCTAATTCCTGAGACTTTATCCATGCTGGATAACGAACAAAAAAAGCTGGAAGCTAAATCGTGTGATGCTTGATGAATTCCTGGATGCCACAGAGTGTTCGGCAAAGTACTTAAACACAAAACCTGCCTTTCGGCAGGTTTTGTGTGAGCGCGAAGGGGCTCGAACCCTTAACCAATGGCTTAAAAGGACACTGGCGCGCACACCTGCTGCATTACACTTTCCGATTATACAACGACTTTTCTAGGGGCAAAAAGGGCGCAATCCAATGGCTCTTTCAGCCATTGGATTGCAAATGCCTATAAGTCCGGCATGTAGCGATCATACAATCCCAGCAGCTCCTCTGATGCGAATATTCCGTAGAAGTCGCGGGTTACCGAGATATTCTTGTGACCCATGAGCTGCGAGATCACCCCCAGCGACATCCCCTGCTCGGCCAGCTTACGCCCAAAGCGGTGTCGCCATTGGTGCGGCGACCATTTTGTTGTAACCCCGCATTGATCGGCATGACGCCGGACGATCCCACGCAGCCCATCGATGGTAAGCGCATGCCAGGCCCCGCCGTTCGACCGCCCGATAAAAACGTGATCGTCAGCGATCCCCGGCCTGACAGACAGCCAGGCGCGCATCGCCGATAGAGCGCCGGGAGTCATAAAAACCGCCCGCTCCTCCTCGAATTTTTCAGAGACGATGGCCCGCCGGCAGCCCGGCTCGGGCCGGTCCACGTCGAGATGTTCCAGCGTTAGGTTGGCGATGCCTTCGATGCGAGCTCCGGTAGACTCCAGGAAGCGCAGCAGCGCATAATCCCGAAGCCCCTCATCGTGAACGTTTTCCTGTGCAGCCCGCAGAATTTTCTCAAC
>JBGSYX010000407.1:0-10605 GCA_041750735.1 Cyclobacteriaceae bacterium | reverse complement strand
CCTCTGCAGATGTTAAGGACGGGCAGTTTATTTTTGATTCACAACCTGCAAATGGTCTTATATTTCTTGGTATTGCAATAGTCAACTTCTTCCTGATGATGTTTGGCAAAGGCAAAGCAAACCTAGTTCTTGGGATTTTCGGAACTGTCAATATTGTCCTCACATTTGCGGCATATATTCTTCCTGCCGAAGTGGGTATGTGGTGCCTTTTGTCCATTGGTTTCTTCAACTCAATCATGTTCCCAAATATATTCTCTCTGGGAGTCAATGACCTGGATCCATCTGAAATGCCATTAGCTTCAGGAATTATCAATACGCTTATCGTAGGTGGTGCCGTTGTTCCTGTATTAATGGGCGGTTTCACTGATCAGATAGGAGCGCGTGCTGCCCTGTTGATACCAATAGCATGTTATGCATACATAGTATTCTTTGCTTTGAAAGGGAGCAAAATCAGGTAAATCAATTTTTAATCAGTAATCATTTTAGAATTTAAGTTTTAAACATAGATAACATGAAAAAAGTAGCGATAGGAATTGATATAGGCGGGACTAATACGGCCGTTGGTGTCGTCGATGAAAAAGGACAGGTATTATATACAAAAAGCCCACAGGTACCCACCCCAAAAAAGGAAGAAAACCCAAATAGTGATCCGGCGAAATCTGCCGCTATTCTGTCGAAGTTTATTGATGTTCTGGAGTCAGAGATTAAAAATGCCATGAAGGCTGTACCAGGAAGTGAAGTTGTAGGTATTGGACTTGGAGCCCCGAATGGGAATTATTACAGCGGAACCATAGAATATGCGCCAAACCTTCCCTTTGTTGGGGTAGTTCATTTTACGGATCTCATCAAAGCGAAATTTCCCCAAATGAAAATCGTGAAACTCACTAACGACGCTAATGCGGCAGCGTTGGGCGAGCTGATCTATGGCGGCGGTAAGGGCATGAAGAATTTCGTTATGATTACTCTGGGTACGGGCCTTGGAAGCGGAATCATCGTCGATGGTGACCTGGTTTATGGGCATGATGGTTTTGCAGGTGAATGCGGTCATACCACGATTGTTCCGGGTGGCAGGGTATGCGGGTGTGGACTTAGAGGCCATCTTGAAGCATACTGCTCTGCTACGGGTATTAAACGAACGGTATTTGAGTTGTTGGCAGAATACAATGACAGTGAAAGCATATTGGCAAAAATTCCATACAATGAAATGAACGCCAAAAAAGTCTTCGATGCAGCAGAAAAAGGCGATGTCATTGCAAAGAAAACCTTTGAATACACCGGTAAACTCTTGGGGCAGGGATTAGCTGATACGGTAGCCCATTTAAGCCCTGAAGCAATTTTCCTTTTTGGCGGTGCTGCGGCTGCTGGTCATTATATTTTCACGCCCACCAAAGAGAGCCTCGAAGCGCATTTGCTGCCGATATTCAGAAATAAGGTTCAAATACTTCCATCTGAGTTGAGTGAAGGTTCGGCTGCGATTGTAGGCGCAAGCGCTTTGGTATGGAAGGAAATTGAAAAGGGCGTATAACAAACTAAAAATTCTGACTGCTAAGGCAGTCGGTAATCCTTTTAAAATAAAAAGCCTGGGCATTCCCGGGCTTTTTATTTGTATTCCTTGATGTAGATCTATTTTCTACGTGTGCAGGTATTCAAAACGGTTATAGCATTTTATCTCCACGTTTTTGGTTTGGCTTTTTGGGCTGATTACTTCATAAATCAAATCCTTGCTCCAGTAGAGTGATACGGTGAGGTCGCCTTTAAATATTCTGTGAATCAGTATCGCCGTTTTTTTCAGATACTCGATCTGAGTTTTTGGCGTCATTTGGGAAAAACTATTTGTTGTCATTGTCGTCTCTTTAAAAGTTCTGAATCCAAATTCTGTACCACAAATTGTAATGGTATATTCTTTCAGAACCAAAAAGGTAATCTTGGATTTGTGATATTAATTCTCCTAAAAATTACTTTTACTTACATCAAGGCAGACTAAAACAATAGTAAGTATTTCCGGCCCTTGTCTCTGGTTTTCCACCGCCTCCAGAGGCCATAATCACGTATTGCCGGCCGTTTACCTCATAGGTGGCAGGCGTGGCATAGCCCCCGGCATCCATCTGGAATTCCCACAAAAGTGTTCCGGTTTCTTTACTATAAGCACGGAATCGTTCATCCATTGTTGCTCCGATAAACACGAGTCCACCGCCGGTAACAATCGGACCGCCCATATTAAAGGTGCCGGTAGGAGGTAGTCCCCTGGTTTCAAGCTCCGGATAGGTGCCTAGTGGCACTTGCCATTTAATCTTCGCATTATTCAGGTCAATAGCCGTGAGTGATGCCCATGGGCGCCTATTAATGGGGAATCCCTCTGGATCTTTCATCACATTATGTCCGGTGGCTACGTAAGGTACCTGGTTTGAAAAGCTAAAATTCAGTTTGTTGATATCGAGGTGGATATCTTTGCCTTCATTCCTCAGGAATGCGATAACGGCATTTTTTTCATCTTCCGAAAGGGAAGTAAACTTCGGCATCTGGTTTTTTCCTTCCTGCAACACGTTGTATGTGTCTTCAATAGGACGTCCACTGATAATTTTTTTTAGGCTGTCCAACGATGGTGAACCAGGATTTCGCGGGCTGTCATATCCATGGCATGTGGAGCAGATGGTCCGGTATAAGTGTTGGCCGAATGAAAACTGAGTCAGGTTTTTTGGAGGGACGGTTTTTATCATGGAAATCCATTCTGCCTCATTGCTGCAATTTACGATCAGTGTATTATTCTCCGGATCAAAAGCGGCGCCGCCCCAATCCGTACCGCCGTTGAACTGCGGCAGCATTATGGACCCATTGAAACTCGGTGGTAGGAATATATCACCCAACGTCATTCCTTTGATCTGTTCGAGCACGCCTTCCCTGGCCATTGGATTTAAATCGGTGATGTCTTCTTCGCGAAATGATTGCCGGGCGTACACCAGCGATCGGGGGGGAAATGGCTGTGTAGGCCAGGTTTCTTCACCTGGCATTTCCGAGGGAGGTACAGGTCGTTCTTCAACAGGAAAAATGGGCTCACCTGTTTCCCTGTTGAGTATGAATAAATGGCCCATTTTAGTGGGTTGAGCCACAGCATCAATTTTTTTACCATCCTTTTCTACAGTCACCAAGTTTGGCTGACATGGCACGTCGTAATCCCATACATCATGATGTACCACCTGGTAGTGCCAAATCCGCTCACCAGTAGAGGCATTCAAAGCAAGTACACAGTTTCCGAAAAGGTTCTGACCTATTCTGTCGCCACCATAATGGTCGTAAGTAGGCGATCCGGTACCGCAAAAGACCATTCCCCGCTCTGCATCAAGGGTGAATCCACCCCAAGAATTGGCCCCGCCGGATCGTTGCCAGGCATCTTCCGGCCAGGTTTCATAACCGAATTCGCCAGGATGAGGAATGGTATGAAAGATCCAGGCCATCTGGCCCGTTTTCACATTGTATGCACGGATATGACCTGGTGCAGCGGCAGCCGGCCCTTCACCGAGTGTAGAGCCCATGATAAGCAGGTCTTTGTAAATAATTCCCGGAGTAGCCGCTGTAACCCAGGTGAAGTTTACATCACGGCCAAGTCCTTCATACAAATCCACTTTTCCCTCTTTGCCAAATGAAAGTATTAATTTGCCATCAATGGGCTTCAGGCAGTATAAATTGCTCCCGGCAACATAAAACAAACGTTCTTGCAGATTATCGGACCAGTAAGTGACGCCGCGGTTCACACCGGAGGCGCTTTCGCCATTGTATGGATCAAACTTCCAGAGTTCCTCCCCGGTTGCTGCATTCAGTGCAATTACTTTCAATCCTGGGGTGGTGATGAACATGTGCGTGCCAATGATGATCGGATTGCACTGGATCGTGGTGCGGGGGTTTTCGCGCATATCGTCCATGCGGTAAATCCAGGCTACGGTGAGGTCGGCAACGGTTTGTGTGTTTATCTGGCTAAGTGCTGAGTATTTCGTGCCTTTTTCATCGCCCGAATACACTTCCCATGTGGTATGTTCCAATGGTGTTTTGGTGCAACCCATTAGAATAAAAAAGAAAAAGGAAATAAGAATATTTCTGCGGGATACTATAATGTGTGTCCTTTTTGGGATGATATCGGCGTATTCTTTCATTTTCAGGCTTTTAACAAAAATAGAAAAAAATGACAAACCCGAAAGTACCCGACGAATGACCTTAGCTCATCCGCCGGATTTTTGAATTATAATGCCAATCCCTTGCTTCTCAACGATTCCACCACTGAAGCATTTTTAGAGATAAGTTCGATGCGCTGCTCTACGCATTTCCCTGTGCGATAGCCGTCTTCCGGTGTGTTCATCACAAAGTCAAGCAATTTTTCAACCGTGCTGGTTGCCACGTGCATGCGCGTATCCGAAGATGCATAATACATATAAATGTTGCCATTATCGCGTGCAATCCAGCCATTGGTAAAGACGACATTCGACACGTCGCCAATGCGTTCTTCCCCTTCCGGCGCGATGAGGTAACCCCCTGGTTTTTTCACCATTTTCGAAGGGTCTTTCAGATCGGTCAAAAACAGATAGGTGACATAGCGCAATCCTGCCGCTGTATTGCGCACACCGTGGGCAAAATGTAGCCAACCTTTTGGAGTTTTTATTGGCGCGGGCCCCTGTCCGTTTTTCACCTCATTGATGTTGTGATATACGTTGGGGTCGATAATTATTTCTTTTTTAATCACAGCGTGTTCCATGTTGTCGGCCACTCCAAAACCGATTCCACCTCCAGACCCTGTTTCAATGAACCCATCCATAGGCCTGGTATAAAAAGCATATTTTCCATCGACAAATTCGGGATGCAGCACACAATTGCGTTGTTGAGGAGATGGCGTTTTCAGATCATCCAGACGCTCCCACGTCAGGAGGTCCCTTGTGCGCACAATGCCGCATTGCGCTACAGCGGAAGAGTTATCACCTTTTCGGGCTGTGGGGTCTTTTCTTTCGGAGCAAAACATACCGTATATCCATCCGTCTTCATGCTGGATAAGGCGCATATCATATACATTAATATCCGGATCATCAGTTTCCGGAAGCAAAATTGGCAAGTCACGAAAGCGGAAGTTGTCAATGCCGTTATCACTTTCCGCAATGGCGAAAAATGACTTTCGGTCCCAACCTTCCACGCGAACCACAAGGCAGTATTTACCATTGAAATAAATGGCGCCTGAGTTAAATGCGGCATTTATGCCCATGCGCTCCATGAGGAATGGGTTCGTTTCAGCATTCAGGTCGTAGCGCCAGAACAGTGGTGTGTGCTCAGCCGTAATGACCGGATATTCATAGCGGTCGTAAATACCGTTTGACTTTGCCAATGGCTTGTTTTTTCTTGTAATGAGTTGATTATGTGCTGCGATTAGTTGCTTGAGTTTGATATCGAATGCTGCTTTTTCCATAGAGACTGACCGTTTTTAATGAGGGTATATTTTAAAAAGCTAAATTAATCCATTTCCGGTATGCTTGAAAATCCATTCACGGAGAATCATTGATTATTGCATGACTGCAACAAATTTCACAGTTAAACGAGGCATTATCCGTGAACTTTTATCAATTTTATTTTCGCATTGATAAATGCTAAAAGCAACACAATTTTTATTTGATGAACGAAGAACTATAATAGATCCATGTCGGAACGAAAGATAAATTGTATCGGTGTAATGACCAGCGGTGGTGATGCTCCGGGTATGAATGCAGCCGTGAGAGCCGTAGTGAAAACCGCCCTGATTAATGGCATTGAAGTTTACGCCTTGTACGAAGGATACCAGGGAATGGTCGAGGGCGGTGAAATGATAAAAAAGATGGGATGGGACAGTGTCGGCGGCATACTTCACAAAGGAGGTACCATCATCGGTACAGCCCGTTGCAAAGAATTCAGGGAGAGGGAAGGCCGTGTACGTGCTGCCAGAAACCTTATTGAACATGGTATCGATAACCTCGTGGTCATAGGCGGCGATGGAAGCCTCACCGGTGCCAACCTGTTCAGTAAGGAATGGACGTCGATCCTTGAAGAGCTTCTGGAAAAAAAGCAAATATCCAAAGCACAGGTTGAAAAGCATCCCCGGCTGAACATCGTGGGGCTTGTCGGCTCTATTGACAATGATCTGAGCGGAACTGACATGACCATTGGCGCTGATACTGCCTTGCGACGAATCGCAGATGCACTCGATGCGCTCAGCAGCACAGCGGCAAGTCACCAGCGGACTTTTGTTGTGGAAGTGATGGGGCGTAATTGCGGCTACCTTGCTTTGATAAGTGCACTGTCCTCCGGAGCCGATTATGTTTTGATTCCGGAAATGCCGCCGATGCCGGATGATTGGGCTGCCGAAATGTGCGAGAAAATCCTCGATAATAAGAAAGAAGGGAAGCGAAAAAGCCTGATCATCATTGCCGAAGGGGCTAAGGATAAGCATGGAAATCCCATAAAAAGCCAGGAGATAGTCGAAGTGTTGAAAAACCGCATCGGCGTAGATGCCAGACTCACTATTCTGGGCCATGTACAACGGGGAGGGGCGCCAACGGCATTCGACAGGTATATGAGCACCGTGCTTGGCTACGCTGCGGTACAGCACCTTTTAAATAATCCAGACGAAAAGGAATCTAAAATTATTGCACTTCAAAAAAATGAAGTGCGGGCAATTCCACTTATGGAATCCATCAAAGAAACACAGTCGGTACCGGAACTTATCGAGAGGAAGGAATTTGATAAAGCAATAGATCTCCGGGGAGGTACGTTCGGCGAATCGCTGCAAACATTCTATACCCTTAGTAAAGCTCGACCGCATACCAGGGCTGGTGGAAAGGAAGCCCTTAATTTCCTTATTCTCAACGCGGGAACTCCGGCGCCAGGGATGAATACAGCAGTACGCACCGCAGTGCGACTTGCGATCGATAAAGGACACCGGGTATTTGGCGTACGCAATGGATTTAAAGGACTTATTTCCAACGACATCTTCGAATTCAACTGGATGCAGGTGGAGGACTGGACATCGATTGGTGGCTCAGAAATTGGAACCAACAGGAAAAAGCCTGAAGGGCGTGAGTATTACCAAATAGCTAAAAACCTTGAGACCAACGGTATTGACGGTTTATTGATAATCGGTGGTATTACAGGATATACTGCGGCCTACAACCTACTCAAAAAGCGTAGTGAATTTCCAGCATTCGAAATCCCGATTGTTTGCCTGCCGGCAACAATAAATAATAACCTGCCGGGCACTAATTTTAGCATTGGCGCTGATACCGCGCTCAACAGTATTATTGAGGCCGTTGATAAAATCAAGGAATCGGCGGTTGCGAGCCAACGCGTATTTGTAGTAGAAGTCATGGGCCGGTATTGTGGATTTCTTGCGATGCTCTCCGCGTTATCTACGGGAGCCGAGCGTGTGTATTTACATGAAAATGGTGTCACGCTGCAGGATTTGCAAAACGATGTGAATATGTTCAAGCATGCATTTGCAGAGGGTAAGCGTATGGGTCTGGTAATAAAAAGTGAATATGCCAATGCTATCTATACGACACCATTCATCAACGCACTTTATGAAGAAGATGGCGGCGATGCTTTTGACGTTCGGCAGGCTATTCTTGGTCACCTGCAACAAGGCGGGAATCCAAGTCCATTCGACAGGTCAATTGCCATCCGGATGTCGAAGCTCGCGGTTGACTTATTGATTGATACCAAACGAATGGAAAAGCACGACGTCTGTTGCATCGGTATCCAGGGAGGGCAACTCGATACCAAAAATATTGAAGACCTTGAAAAGCTGGTGGATTTGAAATACAGCAGACCAAAGGAACAGTGGTGGCTGAAGCTGGAGCAAATTGTGAACCTTTTCGGACGTAGCTCAGGATCAGAAAAGTTGGTAACGAATTCAGGCAAATGAATATAAAAGGGCTGACATATTTTCTTGGATTTTCACTGCTTTTTTTGGGTTGCGGATCAGGGGAGAAGCGAATCGTTGAGCGGCATATTTTTTCCTTATCGGATTACTATGCTGCCGACGCCCGTCTCGACAGGCATGTGGACTCTGTTTTTACTTTGCTCACGCCAGCCGAACGGATTGGCCAGATGATTTTTACATCGGCGGGTACCACCGGAAAACCAACCAAAACTGTTGAATCTTTGATAAAGAAGAAGGCCATTGGCGGAGTGCTGATGCTCAGCGGTGAAAAACAGCAATTAACTCTGCTGGCCGAGCGATTCGACAGCCTGGCTACCAGTGCAGGGTTAATACCCCTCATCTTCAGTGCCGATGCTGAGCCATCTCTTATCAACCGGAAAATCAAGGGTTCGGTTATTGTACCTGCTACGTCCGAACTGCAAACATTAGAAAAATCCCATGAAGTAGCTGGCATCATCAGCGATGAATTGCGATCCATGCACATACGGTACAATTACGCCCCTGTAGTGGATCTGAGTTCCGGAAATCCCGCCATAAAAAACCGCTCTTTCGGTGAGGATAGTACGGCCGTTAAGAACTTGGCGCTGGAATTTATTAAAGCTTCAACGGAAAAAGGCATCGTCACCTCCGCCAAGCATTTTCCGGGCCATGGTCTGGTCAGCGGCGATACACACAGCCAGTTGGTGACCATTGATGGAGAAATGAGGGAAGCCCGGATGTATAAAGAATTGATTCAATCGGGCATCATCACCATTATGGTTGGTCACATCTCAGTGATTAATAATGCTGAGTTTGATACCAATGGACTCCCTGCAAGTTGCTCGCGAAATATAGTCACCGATTTACTGCGTAATTCGATGGGTTATAAGGGAATAATTACCACGGATGCCATGAACATGGGCGCTCTGAAAACCATTGAAAATCCATCCCTTAAGGCGATGGAAGCCGGCTGTGATATGATCCTGATGGAGCCGAACGAGTTGCAGTTGCTCGAACTGGCAGTTGCGAAGTATACTGAAAACCCAGCCTTTCAACGCCAGATTGATGGTTCTGTAAAAAGAATACTCCGCTTGAAGATTTGCCTTAATCTGATTTGACAGATTGTTATTGAAAGAACTAAATCTCCTTTCTGTCGAAAATCATAACCCTGGACATACAAATTCTTTTGTTTCCTGTAGCTTTGCAAGCTATATATAGCCATTTAAAAAAATTCTAATGAAAAAAATCCTTTTTATTGTCCTGGGTTCTGCCATGTTCCTCGGAGCCTGTGACGTTTTTAAAAGCGACAAAAACACAGCATATACCATCGATGCTACCATCCGGGGTATTGATGATTCTACTTCATTATTTCTCTATGTCCGCAATGATGGAGAAATGACGATACTCGACACGGTCGTATTGAAGGACTCAAAAGCGCAATTCAAAGGTATGGTGGAAAGCCCCGAAATGATGTACATCAACATCGGTACTACCAATAAAGCGGTCAATCTTTTTGTAGAAAATGCTAAAATACAAGTATCGGTGCATGCCGACAGCCTCGAAAAAGCTGTTGTGACCGGATCAAAAACCCAGGATGACTTCATGGCTTTCAAGAAAGCTTTGGAGCCGATCGAGCAGCGTTCCAACGACCTGAACCAGCGCTACCAGGTGGCTATGGCTACAGGAGACACGGCGGCGATTAGCCAAATTCAAATCGATGCCGATCAGCTTTGGCCAGATCAGAATGCCACCATCACCAACTTCATCAGCGATAAAAACGCATCCTTTCTCACACCGTATATCATCAAGAACTACCTGGTTTTTGAAATGGAAGTAGAACAACTCGATAGTGTGTTATCCAAATTGGACACTACAATTCATAAAGCACCAGACTATAAATTTCTTGCAGATCGCGTAGAAGTGATGAAAAAAGTTGCTATAGGTCAACCGGCCCTGGATTTCGCATTAAACGATCCTGCAGGAACCCCGATAGCTATTTCATCCTTTAAAGGTAAATTCCTGCTTATCGATTTTTGGGCTTCGTGGTGCGGCCCATGCCGTCGAGAAAACCCAAATGTGGTGCAGCTCTACAATGATTTCAATGAAAAGGGTTTTGAAATCATCGGCGTATCTTTTGATGATAACCGCGACAAATGGCTGAAAGCAATCGATGATGATAAACTCACCTGGCCACACGTGAGCGACCTGCAAGGCTGGGGATGCGAGGCTGGAAAACTCTATGCGGTGAATTCAATTCCTGCAACAGTATTGCTCAACAGGGAAGGAGTGATCATCGCGAAAAACCTTCGTGGTGATGCACTGAGAAAAAAGCTGGAAGAACTGTTGCTTGCTGAAGGACAAAATATTTAAATTGATTGCATAAATTTTTTAACTCAAAACTAAGATTATGAAAAATGTATTGATCCTGTTAGTCCTGGCATTTGTGGCTTATAGCTGTGCTTCGACGAAAACTTCTAAAAAAGCTGTTGATATCGCAATTGGTTCATGGGATTATGTGGTTAGCGGTACGCCTGAAGGCGATGCGACCGGCGTGATGGTGATATCCAAAGAAGGCGACGTGTATTCTGGTGTTCTTAATACCTCACAAGGTAGCGCACCGCTCGAAAATGTCACAGTTACCGACAACAATCTGAAGTGTTATTTCAACTATATGGGGTATAACA
>JBGSYX010000406.1:0-6148 GCA_041750735.1 Cyclobacteriaceae bacterium | reverse complement strand
ATGCCCGGTATGATGGACACTGTATTGAACCTCGGCCTCAATGACAAAATCGCAGAAGGACTGGCGAAGCTATCCGGTAATCCTCGATTCGCCTGGGATTCATACAGACGTTTTGTTCAGATGTACGGCGATGTGGTGCTTGACCTTAAGCCACAGAATAAAGAAGATCAGGATCCGTTTGAAGTGATCATCGAAGCAAAAAAAGAAGCCAAGGGAGTACATCTCGATACCCAATTATCTACAGAAGACCTTAAAGAATTGGTTACTGAGTTTAAAGCTGCTATCAAAGAAAAAACCGGCCGTGACTTCCCGACTGATCCTATGGAGCAGCTTTGGGGCGCTGTTGGCGCTGTATTTGGAAGCTGGATGAACGATCGCGCCATCCGCTATCGCAAATTGAATGATATACCGGAAGAATGGGGTACAGCTGTGAATGTTCAATCGATGGTTTATGGCAACATGGGCGATGATTGCGCCACCGGCGTTGCATTTACCCGTGACCCATCTACAGGAAGAAAAATATTCTACGGCGAATACCTCGTCAATGCACAAGGTGAAGATGTGGTTGCCGGTATCCGGACACCACAGCCCGTAAACGAATCAACGAAAAGTGATCCTTCTCAGGTGACCCTCGAGGCTATAATGCCAAAACCATATGCTGACCTCGTGGCTATTTATAATAAATTAGAGAAGCATTATAAAGACATGCAGGATATCGAATTTACGATCCAGCAAGGAACCTTATATATGCTTCAAACGCGTAATGGAAAACGTACTGCGGAAGCAGCTGTGACCATTGCGGTTGAAATGGTGAAAGAAGGACTTATCGACAAAAATACGGCTCTGAAACGCGTAGCTCCGAGCCAACTCGACCAACTTTTACACCCGATGTTTGATCCGAAAGCTAAAACAACTGTGATAGCTACAGGTCTTCCTGCATCACCTGGCGCTGCCAGTGGTCGTATGGTATTCCATGCTGAAGACGCTGAAGAATGGGTGGCAAGAGGTGAAAAAGTAATTCTTGTCCGTATCGAGACATCTCCGGAAGATATCGGCGGTATGCACGTAGCCCAGGGTATTCTCACATCACGTGGTGGTATGACATCACACGCTGCAGTGGTTGCCCGTGGAATGGGAACCTGTTGTGTTGCCGGTTGCGGAGCTCTCGAAATCAACTACAGGGCAAAAACCCTGACTGTAAACAAGAAGGTTTACAATGAAGGTGATTGGCTCTCATTAGACGGATCAAAAGGTGAAGTAATTGAAGGTAAGGTGCCAACCAAAGACCCTGAACTTTCAGGAAACTTCGGTATTCTGATGCAGTGGGCTGACGAAGTTCGCCACCTCCGTGTAAGAACAAATGCAGACACTCCTCATGATGCAGAGGTAGCCAGAAACTTTGGCGCTGAAGGTATCGGCCTTTGTCGGACTGAGCACATGTTTTTTGAAGGAGATCGCATCAAAGCGGTTCGCGAGATGATCCTGGCCGACGATGAAGCGGGAAGAAGAAAAGCACTTGCCAAATTACTTCCATTTCAACGTGATGATTTCTATGGAATTTTCAAAGCGATGAACGGTTTGCCGGTGACAATACGTACACTGGATCCGCCTTTGCACGAGTTCCTTCCTCACGATGATGCCAACCAGTTGGTTATGGCCAAAGAAATGGGTATTACTCTTGAAGCTGTAAAGAATAAAGTAGATTCACTCCATGAATTCAACCCGATGCTCGGTCACCGTGGTTGTCGTCTTGGAATCACCTATCCGGAGATTACCGAAATGCAGGCACGTGCCATCATGGAAGCAGCCTGCGACCTCACCAAAGAAGGTGTGAAAGTAATCCCTGAGATTATGATCCCACTTGTTGGTACTAAAACCGAGTTGAGAAATCAAAAGGAAGTGGTGGTTTCGACTGCTGAACAAGTGATCAAAGAAAAGGGCGTGAAAGTAGAATACCTGGTAGGTACCATGATCGAAGTACCTCGTGCCGCAATCACAGCAGACAAAATCGCTGCAGATGCCGACTTCTTCTCATTTGGCACTAATGACCTGACGCAAATGACCCTCGGCTTCAGCCGTGACGATGCCGGAAAATTCCTCAAGGATTATATCGCAAGGGGTATTTTCGAAGAAGACCCATTCCAGACATTGGATCAGAATGGCGTTGGACTTCTCATCGAAATCGGTGTACAAAGAGGCCGCGCAACTAAGCCAAATCTGAAAATTGGTATTTGCGGTGAACACGGTGGTGATCCAAAGTCGGTAGAGTTCTGCCATAAAGTGGGTATGAACTACGTGAGTTGCTCTCCTTACAGGGTGCCGATTGCGCGTCTTGCTGCTGCCCAGGCACAGTTGGATATGCCTAAATAGCATTCAAAATCCATAAGTAAAGGCTGCCCGAACAAGGCAGCCTTTTTTTTGCCTTAACTTCAGCATTGAAAGAATGAATAAAATATATATTTGTCATATCCCCGTGCAAGTCTGATCTTTTTATGAATCATCTAAAAACCCGTTCAATCCATTGGATATTCCTTATTCCCGCTGTTTGGTATGTATTAATGACTTCAGGCTGTTCAGATAACCAGACATTCACTGAAAGAACGGCAAAAGAGTGGCCGGTTTATTTCGGCGACAAGCACAACAGCCATTACTCAATTCTGGATCAGATAAATGCATCAAATATCCAGGAGTTAAGAGTTGCCTGGGAATATAAAACCGGCGACGGCGATACACTGGGCAGAACCCAGATTCAGTGTAATCCCATTAATGTCGATGGTATTCTCTATGGTTCCAGCCCAAAGCTGAAAGTTTTCGCAATTGACGCTGCAACAGGAAGGGAATTATGGCGCTTCGATCCCGCCGTTGCCACGAGTTTTTCATTGAATGTGAACCGTGGGGTTACATACTGGGAAGATGGCGACGATAAAAGAATCCTCTTCACAGCGGGTCCGTATCTCTTTGCTTTAAATGCAAAAACAGGCTATCTCGTCCAGTCATTTGGAAAATTTGGTAAAGCCTCGCTGAAGTCCACACTTGGCGAATGGGCGCAGGAACTGTATGTTGTTTCGACGACTCCCGGAATATTGTATGAGGATTTGTTGATTATTGGAACAAGGGTATCGGAAGGCGCGCAGGCAGCGCCGGGTTACATTAGGGCTTATAATGTACAAACCGGAAAGGTTGCATGGACTTTTCATACTATTCCCAGACCAGGAGAGTTCGGATACGACACCTGGCCGGAAGATGCCTACAAGCGGATCGGTGGAGTGAATTCCTGGTCAGGCATGGCACTTGACGAGGAAAGAGGAATTGTCTTTGTTCCAACGGGATCGGCATCCTATGATTTTTATGGTGGAAACCGCAAAGGGGCCAATCTTTTTGCCAACTGCCTGTTAGCCCTGGATGCAGCTACCGGCGAGCGAATCTGGCATTTCCAGACGGTACATCACGACATCTGGGACCGCGACCTGCCCTCTGCTCCTAACCTCATCACGGTGACCCATGACGGTAAAAAGATTGATGCAGTGGCACAAATCACTAAGTCGGGATTCGTTTTTCTATTTGAAAGGGAAACCGGCAAACCGCTTTTTGATATCGAGGAACGACCTGTACAACAAACTGACCTAAAGGATGAGGAAACCTGGCCTACACAACCATTTCCGGTAGCGCCACCACCTTTTGCTGGGCAAAAACTTACGATGGACAATGCAACGGATATAAGCAAGGAATCGCATGACTATGTTACAGGGATACTGAAAAACGTACGTACCGGTGAACAATTTATCCCGCCAAGCATGCAAGGCACAGTGATCTACCCCGGCTTTGATGGAGGTGGTGAATGGGGCGGCGCTGCCATCGATCCGGAAAACGGAATATTATACACGAATGCCAATGAAATGGCCTGGATTCTGACAATGATTCCTCTCGATCCCGGAAGTGCAGAAAAGCCCATGAGTGTAGGACAGTCAACCTATGTAGCCAACTGCGCCATGTGCCATGGACCTGATATGAAAGGCGACAAAACCGGCACCTATCCAACACTGATTGGCGTAGGAAGAAAGTATCCGCGCGATCAGATAAAGCAAATCGTTGAAAACGGCAAGAACTTCATGCCGAGTTGGAAGCACCTGGGTGATGGCCGGATGGAGGCCGTAATCAGTTTCATTACTGGACAAACCGAAACCGTGGATCCGCATACTATAGGGCTCGATGAAAACGAGGGAATTGTGCCATTTACCCATACCGGTTATAATAGGTTCTTTGACCCGTATGGATATCCCGCAATGAAACCACCCTGGGGCACGCTCAATGCCATCGATCTGAACGCAGGTAAAATCCTTTGGCGGGTGCCGCTTGGAGAATTTCCGGAATTGACGGCACGAGGAATTCCTAAAACAGGAACTGAGAATTACGGCGGTCCGATTGCAACGGCGGGAAATCTCCTTTTTATTGGGGCATCAAAAGACGAATATTTCAGGGCATTTGACAGACAGACGGGGCTCGAACTATGGAAATATAAATTACCAGCCGGTGGTTATGCTACTCCGGCAACCTACGAATTGAACGGTAAACAGTATGTTGTTATAGCCTGCGGAGGTGGCAAGATGGGTACAAAATCCGGCGACAGTTACATTGCCTTTTCCTTACCATAATAGAAGGGTAAAATTTGAAATTCTCTTTCCCCGGAATTGTTGTGATTACTGATTTTGTATAAACAATTCAGCGATTTGGGCGTTTTTGAATTTGAAATACTTTTGCTAGCTACCAATGTTTCGGCACTTTTTAGATTAGCCATTAATTTAGTAAATTGAGAATCTGTCGAAGAGCAACCAACTTTTAATATTGAAACTAACTTAAATCTTACTATAACTAAATTATTCAATACGTAAAATGGAAAAACACACATCTTCGAGCACATCAGTTCATGATAGTAAAGGTGAGGGCAAATGCCCGTTTCACCATTCCGCTGGTGCTGGAACTCAAAACCAGGAATGGTGGCCAAATCAATTGAAGCTGAACATTCTTCGTCAAAACTCCTCGCTTTCCAACCCAATGGGTAAAAAGTTCAATTACGCCAAAGAATTCAAAAGTCTGGATTTGACGGCAATAAAAAAGGACCTCACTGCGCTGATGACGGATTCCCAAGACTGGTGGCCTGCCGACTTTGGCCATTATGGTCCGCTGTTTATCCGAATGGCATGGCATGCCGCGGGCACCTACCGCATTGGTGATGGCCGTGGTGGCGCCGGCACCGGCCAGCAGCGTTTCGCACCACTTAATAGCTGGCCGGATAACGTCAACTTAGACAAGGCTCGCAGACTATTATGGCCTATCAAGCAGAAATATGGCCGTAAAATTTCCTGGGCTGACCTCATGATCCTTACCGGCAACGTAGCTCTGGAATCAATGGGTTTTAAAACGTTCGGATTTGGTGGTGGCCGTGAAGATTTATGGGAGCCCGAGCAGGATATTTACTGGGGTTCTGAAAAAGCATGGCTCGGTGGTGACGAACGCTACACGGGCGAACGTGACCTGGAAAATCCACTGGCAGCCGTTCAGATGGGCCTCATATATGTGAATCCGGAAGGCCCCAATGGAAATCCCGATCCGATCGCAGCAGCCCATGACATTCGGGAGACATTTGCACGGATGGCGATGAATGATGAAGAAACAGTAGCGCTGATTGCAGGTGGTCATACGTTTGGCAAAACCCACGGTGCTGCTCCAGCAACACATGTTGGACTTGAGCCAGAAGCCGCCAGTATTGAAGAGCAAGGCCTCGGATGGCATAGCAGCTACGGCTCTGGTAAAGGTGGCGATACCATCACCAGTGGACTGGAAGTTACATGGACAACGACTCCCACTAAATGGAGCAATAACTTCTTCTGGAACCTTTTCGGTTATGAATGGGAACTAACCAAAAGCCCGGCTGGGGGCTCATCAATGGAAACCAAAACACGACATGGGCGCTGGAACCGTGCCAGATGCGCATGATCCGTCAAAAAGGCATGCTCCTATGATGCTCACAACGGACCTCGCTTTGAGATTTGACCCTGCATATGAGAAAATTTCCCGAAGATTCTTCGAGAATCCTGATGAATTCGCTGACGCATTTGCCCGGGCGTGGTTCAAGCTGACTCACCGCGAT
>JBGSYX010000405.1:0-3677 GCA_041750735.1 Cyclobacteriaceae bacterium | reverse complement strand
CCATGGTGGAACCCCGCCGTAGAGCAGCAGGCCATCGACAGGGCGCACAGGATCGGCCAGGAAAATACGGTCTTCATCTACAAATTCATTGCAAAAAATACAGTGGAAGAGAAGATTATTCAACTTCAACAGCGCAAGGTGAGATTGGCTTCCGACCTCATCACTACCGAAGAAAGCTTCGTGAAAGACCTGTCCAAAGAGGATATTGAGATGCTTCTTTCTTAGGTTATGAGTTATGAGTTATGGGTTATGAGTTACGAGCTTATGACTTGGAGCTTGCCGCCATGACGTTATCCCAAAAAATGTTGTTTTACTATAAAAACCCTATTCTTGGCCGTTTTTGATTTTGAAAGATAAAAAATCATAGTTCATCTGCCCATTGGTCACAGTATGAATAGTAAGTGTTTGTACACCTTTTTCAAGAGTTATCTCGGCAATCGCATCCAGATAATTCCAATGATGCCACTGACGCCAGTTCAGCGTATCTGCCTCAACATACGTTGATAAAATATCAAGGGGGCCGGTCAGATTTAAATCGTTCACCGATAAAGCTATTTGCCCGTTGGCATTAGCGGTGTACATGATCCCCACTTGGTAAGTTCCTGCCTTTTCGACATTTACTGTATATTTTGTCCATTCTCCCGGCTCTGTCCATCCGATATAGAGCTGAGCTGCGACAGTCTCCACGAAATTGTATGGAGAATTGTCGATGGAGTCATGAAACTTGGTGTATGAAATATCTACTGCTTCGCCGATTCTGAAATTATTCAGGTAACCTTCTCCTTTGTTCAGGCCTCCGCTTCCGCTATTTGTGCTATCTGTGTCGTGATAGGCGACGCCTTCACCGCCTTGATCATAGTATTCACATTGCACTTTGCCTGGGATGACCTGGGCTCCTCCTGCATATTCTGAATCGGAATAGGAGGTTCCTTCATAGTTATTGCCGCAGGATATCATTAATCCCAAAGCACTAAAGAGTATTAAAAATGGTAGCTTATTCATACTTTTTTTGTCTTAATTTCTATTGTGACCAACCGGTAGGTTCTCTATCCCAGCGGTGCTTTTCCAGTTCAGCCATGAGTTTGGAATCGAGAGGTCCCGCATCACTTGTGGCGATATTTGTGACTACATGGTGAATCTTTCTCATGCCGGGAATAATGGTGCTAACTCTTGGTTCGCCCAGTATAAAACGCAATGCCATTTCGGCCATGGTCATGCCTTTCGGAACGATAGGTTTCAAGGCATCCGCATGCTCAACACTGCTATGTAAATTTTCAGCTACAAAATAGGTATTCCTCCAGTCGCCTTTATCCCATTTACTTTCCCTGGTTAACTGACCAGTAAGCGATCCTTCATCAAACGGTACGCGCGCGATGACAGCGACATCGTGTTTCTCACAAGCCGGCAATAATTCGTCTTTCGGGTTCTGATCAAAAATATTGTAAATCACCTGAACAGCGTCGATAAGTCCGCTCTTCACAGCTTCCACCCCATTCCATGGTTCCCAGCGATTGAGGCTAATGCCGATAGCATGGAATAGTCGCTGTTCTTTCAGATCCATCATCTTGCGCATCAGTCGGTCATCATGCAGCCATGAATCTTCCCAGGTATGGAATTGCATCAGGTCGAAAGAATTGAGGCCAGCGTTTTTCAGACTTTTCTCCACATAATCTTCAATATGTTCCGGCGGAAAGCAATCCGCTGATGTAAACTCCCTCCGGCTGGGCCATTTGAAGTTTTTTGGAGGCATTTTCGTTGCCGTGTAGAGCTGTTTACCGGGGTTGTTTCTCAGTAAATTTCCCAACAGCGCCTCGCTTTTTCCGGCGCCATAACCCCAGGCGGTATCGAAAAAATTGCAGCCGAGATCCACGGCCTTCTGCAAGGATTGGGCGGATTCCTTATCTTCGGAGCCCGTCCAGCCGGCCATGCCCCACATCCCATAGCCAATTTCACTTACGTTCCAGTTGGTGCGTCCAAATCTTCTGAATTTCATAGTATTAATCGCTTGATTTTAATTTGTGTAAACAGGCAATTGCCATTTGCTGTCATGTTGCCCCTGGGTTTTTGACAGTTTTTTCATCTTCAAAATTCCCTAAGGCTTCGCGGATGTGTAGTTAGCCGAAAATCATCAAAAATCCAATATCGGTTGTGTTGGTAATAGTTGCATCGTCACTTCACCTCCAATTTGTCCGGATGCTTTAAAAGCAGGTTAAGCTCTTGGTTGAATTGACGATATAGTTTCTCCGAATATATTTTGTTACCATTCCGCACAGCAAAATATTCTAATATCTCAAAGAGTCTGATTCTTGCCCGATGTGACCAAACTATTTTTCGCTTAGCCATTCCTGAATCTCTTTATCAAGATCATTGCTCTCAATAAACAACCCATTTTCCAATTCCTTTTTCGATGCCATGATATCATCTCGCTGCTTGGCGGTGAGGGTGAGAACCTCACTATTGGTCTTTGAATCCAGAATTGTCTTTATGGCCTGAAGGAACTCAATATCATCTATTTCCGCTATCCTATGAATCAGTGCGCTTTTTAAATCAATTGCTGTCATTTCGGATCATTTTAATCAAAATTATAAAATTCTAATCAATGGTACGACTGGACTATTAAGTTTGTCACAAATCGATAAAAATCCAAGAACTGGTGAGGCTCAGTACATCTCGTACTCCAGCAGACGGCATTCGATGGTTCCGTTGTAAAATGGGATGCGGCGCTTGGTTCTCAGCCCGACTTTCTTTGCCAAATCGATGCTTCCGGTAAAAATATAACCCGTATATCCGGCGCATTTCTTCTTGAGAAAATTGCCAATTTCTTCATAGTCTTTTTCCAACGCTTCCATTTCACCAAGACGCTCACCGTACTCGGGGTTGAACATGACCACGCCATTTCCTGTAGGAATCTCCGTATTCTCAAAGGCGCAAACCCTGAAATCGATCAGATGATCCACGCCTGCTGCTTTAGCATTTTCACGGGCATTGCTTATTGCTTTGCGATCAATATCTGTTGCGAGAATTTTAAAGTCGAGTGTCGCCTTAGTTCTCTCACTTTCTGCCTTATCGCGTATTTGCTGCCAGGTGGCGCGGTCGTATTGCTGAATATGTTGAAAGCCATAGTTCTTCCTGAATTTTCCGGGATAAATTCCGAGCGCCATCAACGCTGCCTCAATGGCCAGCGTACCACTTCCGCACATCGGGTTGATGAAATGGCTGTTTCTGTCCCATTTTGTCTCGTTGATCATGGCGGCGGCTAGGTTCTCTATAAGAGGCGCATTTCCAGGAATCTTACGGTAACCATGTTTCGCTATGGTTTGACCTGACATATCGATAAACAGTTCTACATCCTCCTCCATCCATCGCATAAAAACGACCGTGTGTTCCTTGTCTGATCCTGAATCCGGACGACGGCCTGTCTGTTCCATGAACCGGTCTGCAATGGCATCTTTCAGTTTCAGATTGGCAAAGCGTGAATCGCGAATGAACTGATTCTTCACAAAAGATTCAATGCTGAAATAACCCTCAGGTTCCAGTATCTGTTCCCATGGAACCTTTATGGCATTTTTGTATAAATGATTGGGATGAATGCCCCTGAATCCGGTGATGAACCACAGTACCCGGTTGGCGGTCCGCAGTTTATAATTCAACATCATGGCATCGCTGAAGGTCCCTTC
>JBGSYX010000404.1:0-1929 GCA_041750735.1 Cyclobacteriaceae bacterium | reverse complement strand
GATTTCTATGCTATAAAAATGCAAGTAGCTGAATAATTTCGATAGATAGATTCGTCGCACGTTCGCAGTATTCCTGCTGGATGTGTGGCGTTTTTTGTTAATTGGATCATTTGTGAGGAGGTCAAAATGGAAGAGATATTGACAATTCCTGAAGTAGCCCGTTATTTAAAACTCTCAAAGAGCAAGGTCTATTATCTGGTGCAGGCTGGTGAAATTCCGCATCTGAAAATTGGCCGAAATGTAAGGATCCGGGAAACGGATCTAAAGAAATGGATCGACAAGTTTCTTAATCAGCAAGAACAATAATTCTGGCCGCATGCTTGTTTGCGACAGAGAATGATTAACAGAAATCCGAAATGTCACTTTGTATAATTATTATTTTCTTACGCGGCCACTGCGTCGTTTCAACGCGGATAGTCTTTCTTATACTCTGTACGATAAAACCTCCGCATAATCAATTGCCAATATTCTTAATTCTAAAATTGAAAAATGGGTTTATAATATCGACATAGAACGTATGTTTCATCAACTAAGAGGTGTGTTATGACCAAACGTCGCTCCCATGGTGAAGGTAGTATTTATCAGCGCAAGGATGGCCTCTGGGTTGGGCAGATCAAACTCGTGGACGGACGGCGCAAGTTCAAATACACTAAAACCCAAAGGGAAGCTCGAGAATGGTTGCAAAAAGAGCAGCATGCTCTATCGGAAGGAATTTTCATTGTCAATGAAAAAACCACCGTCAACGAATTTATTGATCGATGGTTTGAAGATATCGCAAAACCCTCCCTCCGTCCTTCAACGATCGTATCCCACGAGTCCATTATTCGTGTTCATATTAAGCCCGCTATTGGACTATTACGTCTGATACAGCTAACACCAGTACATCTGCAAAACTTATATTCGAAAAAGCTCAAATCAGGTCTTTCGAAAAGAACAGTGAAATACATTCATACACTTATGCACCAGTGCCTGACCCAGGCGCTAAAGTGGGGCCTGGTAACTCGTAATGTGGCAGAAGCGGTGGAAACTCCCAAGCCAGACAAGAAAGCTGTGAGGCCATTAACTCAGGAGCAAGTGGGTAAGTTGGTAGAAATCTTGAGAGAAGATCGTTTGCTACCACTATACGTTGTCTATTTAGGGTGTGGGTTGCGTAGGGGTGAGGCGTTGGCACTTACAACTGACTGCATCGATTGGGAAAATGGCCTGATTCGTGTGAACAAAACCATACAAGCGATAACGGGCAAGGGCCTGGTTATGGGTGAGCCGAAAAGTGAATCATCGCGTCGCTCGATAGCCATGCCCGAATTTGTACGTCAAACCCTGGCTGAACATCTTGCTCACCAAAGGATAGAGTCTGAATATGTCTTTTGTACGTCAAAGGGGACGCCATTTTCGCCTCGGAACATCGTGCGCCATTTCAAGAAAGTTCTGAAGCAGGCTGATTTGCCACAAACCACCAGCATCCATGACCTGCGCCACACATTTGTGAGTTTCCTTTTATCACAAAATGTTCCACCCAAAGACGTTCAGGTGATTGCTGGTCACGCTGACTTCTCTACAACGATGAATATTTATGGCCACCTGATGCCCGGAGCGCAAAAAGAAGCTGCGAAGAAAATGGATAGGCTTTTTTATCCAAATGGGAACGGCCCATCTACTACAGCTTAACTACAGCTCAGCCGATCAAACCAGGTGGACAGAGTGGAATTAATGGCCCATATGTATGGGGAAGTCTACAGAATCGCACATTTTGGACATATATGGCGTATTGTTTCATGGAACAGCTAATTGCGGAGCAAAGGGTCGCGTGTTCGAGTCGCGCCGCGGGCGCCTACATGCGGCAGTAAATGCCCAAAAACGAAGGCTCACCCCCATACGGCCAGATATGGGGGTGGGTTTTTTAAAGGCGAGTACAGCTTAACTCCAGCC
>JBGSYX010000403.1:0-20165 GCA_041750735.1 Cyclobacteriaceae bacterium | reverse complement strand
AATGAATCCTGATCATTTAATGGGATTGAATAGGTGTAGAGTTGTCCGATGATTCTTGCAGTGTTAATATCACATGGATTGATAGGGGCATTGTAGGTACTTTCTGATTCCTGCGATTCATCATAAGAATTATCATTATAGTCGTAGCTATTTCTACGCGGACCACATTCAGTATAGATTACTGAAAACATGAGAAAACAAATGAAGATTTTTGTTGGGCGTTTCATTATGGTGGAGGAGGTTGAAAGACCAGTAAATTGAACGTTTGATACTTCTCATTCAGAGAATGAAGGAACGCTTTTTATGCGCGAATATGTTTATAACGGCGGTATAAAGTTTAATAAGAAATGCTGAAAAAATCAAGGAAAAATTGATTTTTCCACCTTGGATATTCCGGCCTAAGTTGACCCCCCTGATACACTGAATGGAAAGCACAAAACACTTGAGAATATGCATGACCTACCTGAATCGGAAGTCCTTACCAGGAGATTGTTGAGAACATTGAATAAAAGATGGAAAGTTTTAGGGTAATAGTTGGAGTGTTGAATGGTGTGAAGGACTAGACACCACTTCATAAAAAAGAAACAGTAATCGGGAGAGTTGTTAACGGTTTTGACCGAAGCAGTTGGCAATTTTTTGTTTATGTCAAAGAGTTCTGGATGTTCCGGTTCATCATCATATTCTCTCACTTTTCAACGCACACCGCATTCTACAAATTATGAAGCTACCAATGCCACTTCGAATTCGGTCAATTTACACCAAGATAGTCACTTTTATGGCGGTTTACTGGATTGTCTTCATCGGATTGAGGTAATAGGAAAGCATCGATAACCCACTCCCCGATGCATCACCAATAAAGGGATTCAGAAGTAGTCCATGGTTTAACGTTATTCCTTTTTTATTGACTATCCGCCCAGGAAAGTCGCTGCTTGTCGACTAAAAGTTTTGCTTTAAGTGCGGAATAATCCAGAGCTTGTACATTTTTTTTCGCGTCAATAGCCAGGCAGGCGGCTGTTGCGGCAGACTGGCCAAGCACCATAAATACTGGCTCCATACGTATCGAACCAAAAGCGATGTGCGTGGCACTGAGGCAAATCGGAACCAGAAGATTAGTACATTCATTTTCTTTAGGGATAAGAGACCTATAGCTGATCGGATAGGGTGCCTCCACCCGCGCCTCCACATTTCCTTCGTTTTTCACCCATCCATCCTCGGTTATATATCGCTGAATATTGTGGGAATCCATGCCATAAGCGGCCAGACCAACAACATCTTCCACTACTTCCAGCCCTTCACAATTGTACTGGGTCATCACATAGGAGCCGATCATTCTCCTTGCTTCGCGAACATATAATTGCTGTTGCCAGCCATCCGCTCTTTCAAATTCATCCTTACAGGTACCCCACCTCGAAACCTCATTTCTGATATGCTCAGACATCCGCGGATGATAGGCCAACGTCCACATCAGGCCCTTCTGGTATTCTCTGTGTCTTTCAATGATTTGTTCTCGTTCCTCATAGCTGGCATCAGGATAAGTATAGTTTTGCCCGATAAAATCCGTGGAGAACCCTGTGCGGTTGTTTGTATCCGTTTTCCTGTTGGGCATGGCTGAGTTTATCCATGGGAAACCTGCCTCCCCAGCTTCATAATTTCTGAGCAACAACTCAAATTCCAGCTCATTATAGTTTGCCGGTTTTTCAAACGGAATTCTGTTCTCAGGATCATCGGTAAGACACATCCTGAAACAATACGCCTGCACTTTGTCATCGCCCTCTCCATTAATCCCCGGCCCATCCGGATTGATATGGGGCAGCAATCCGCTGGACGGATCACCTTGAACAATATATGGGTCCACGCCATCAACAAAATTGTGGTTGATAGCATTCCTTGCCGGCAGTCCCGTCATGGTGGTGTCTGTGAGTTTGGTGTGTATACCGTTTAGCGTCTCTTTATATTGAGAATTGGACTCCCTGCCGACGGTGTAGCTCACTCCGGCAGATGCCATCAGGTCGCCTTCGTAGGTAGCGTCAATAAACATCTTGCCATGATATTCCTCCCCGCTTAGCATCTTGATTGATAAAATTTTACCATCATTTTTGGATACGCCATTTACCCTGTCCAATTTCTGATGATACACTACTTCGACATTTTCCTTTGAGATAAAATCATGATACACTTTAAGTGCCGCAGATGGTTCGAATGTCCACATGGCTGGTTCACCGGCTTCCGTTCTGGTTTGGCCGCCGTCGATGTATTCATCTCTCTTCTGTTGTTTCCAGACTGCCGGGTTGTCATAGTACTTTTTTATGCCTTCATAAAACTCCCGGGAAAACCCACCGATAGCCGCCTTATTCCCTATATCGGTTTGACCAAGGCCACCAGTAGTCAAGCCACCGATTCTGGAAGTTTGCTCAATCAGGATCACCGATTTGCCCATTCTTTTCGCCTGGATTGCAGCGGCAATACCTGCAGAGGTACCACCATAAACCACTACATCATATTCCTTTGCGGAAGTGATGTTCTGACATTGACTATGAATAAGTGTGATAAACAACAATGTCAGTAAAAAGTAAATTGTCTTATTTTTTATGGATTTCATGTTGATATGGGTTTGAATGATTCGGGTACAAATTGTATTTGTGGGATAATTTTCTATTTAGTACACTTTAACTCCTTTTCAATAATCTGTCTGTATAGATAATGAAAAAATGATTCTACTTATGAGCGTTAAAGTTAATATCCTATTCAGTAACCCGAGTTCTGAAAGAAGCAGAATTTTTATCGCTCCGGCACCCAATAAGGTAGAATCAAAGTACACAAAGGAGGATTTTACGTTCTAATAATTTACCCTATTCAATCCTGCAAAATGAAACTCTTCTCGCCCGTAACAATACTGCATCATCAGGAACTTGTAGAATCAATTGTCTTGAATTCATTTTAATGACTGTTAATGTGCAGGTTACAATTGTAATTATCGCAAAAAAATAAGTAGAGCATCCTATCCCTAACTAAGTCTTCATAATCGAATAGGCTAATCGTGTGAATGATAAAAGCATACGATCGTCTTGAATTTGAAACTCACGATTCGGAATTGATTTTTTATGAAATTCCACATCGTTAAATTCGTAGATTCAAACATAAGGAAATGAAGATCACCAAAATCATCGGCTTACTTCTGTATTTGCTGATATGTATCAACCCATCACTGGCAATCGCGATCAGTGATAATGATAATCTGGGATTTTTCCATGAAGCCCGGGTTAGAAATCTATCACAATTCCAAGGACTTTCTTCTTCAAAGATAACCTCAATTGTAAAAGATAGAAAAGGTTATATATGGATTGGGACAAACAATGGTCTAAACCGGCATGATGGCACGACTATAACCTGGTTTTATCATGATTCAGAGAATCCCAATTCTATAGGCAATGATGAAATTTCTGCACTTTTTGTAGACCAAAGTGGAACCTTTTGGGTGGGCACAAAGGCCGGCCTCTATATTTTCCAACCAGACACGCAATCATTTTTACGCGAGACTATTAATCCCAACGAGCCTGAGTTTATCTATTCGATTTGTGAGGACCCTGATGGCAATATTTGGCTGGGCACCGACTATGGAATTATTAAATTCAATCCCGAAAACAAGAATTATGAACGAATGAATTTTCTCAATGCACGACTTATTCAGGAAAAAAATTCTTACAAGTTGTTTATTGATCACCAGGGTATCCTATGGATAGGAACTTGGCTTAATGGTATTTTTCGAATGAATCCAATTACTGGCGAATATGACAAGGTTAGTTTTCCTGGATTAGAGAATAATGCCGTCTTGAAAACAGGCCATATAACGGATATTAAGGAGGGACCAGATGGCAGCATTTGGTTCGGCGGTTGGGGATATGGGTTGTTGAAGATTGATCCGGACAGGCAGGATATCCAGTGGTATAATCATGATGATTCCAATCCTAACTCACTCAATAACAACCAAATAAAATCACTTGCTTTTGACGAAGAAGGCTATTTATGGATCGGGATGGAAGAAGCCGGACTTGATAAATTTGCCCCCGAAAGTGAAATATTTACGCATTACTTCAATGATTTTCAGGCACATGATACATATGAAGGGCCAAGTGTTTACACTATTATGATCGACGATCAATCACTGATGTGGTTAGGTTTCAGGAATGATGGAGTTAAAATTGTACCATTGTCGGCATCTGTTTTCGAAAGCTACAAAAGTCCAAATGACGAATATGGGACTGTATTTAGTCTTTGCGAAACACCGGAAGGAATATACACTGGAGTTAAGGGTGCTTTAGAAGTAATTGATCTTAAAACTAAACTCATAAAATCTATTTGGCTGCCCAATAGAGAAACTCCTATTGCCATTCATAACCATGGAGAATCAACCATATTTGTAGGCACTGCGAAAGGCAGCCTCTTTCGTTATAATACTAAAACAGGTCAATTCTCTGATATTGCCAACAGAACACTCAAGCAAGAATTATTGGATCAGAAAATTGAGTGTTTCTATTCTTTGTCGGATGATGAATTGTTAATTGGCACAAAAAAAGGTTTATATAAACTGGATCTAATCAGTCAAAAGTATAAGCAGATTTTCAGCGGCTGGGTTCATGCAGTGCATGCTGGGATGAATGAAAGCATATGGGCCATTTGTTGGGGAGATTTCTACCAGTATTTTCCTAAAACTGGCAAGTTGGTCAAACACGTAACCTTTGCCAATGGTGACATAAAATCCGTGTATTTCAGCACTAATGATGGTACTATATTTCTTGGTACCGACCTCGGTTTTTACACGCAAAACATAAAAACTGGAGAAACACACCTTTATAGATACATCTTCCCATTTAAGAACAACCAGGTAAATTCTATTGTCGCGGACAACCAGAGCCATTTCTGGTTAACTTCACAAAATGACCTCATATTTTTCAATCAATTGGATAATAAGTTCAAAACCTATGATGAGAAAGATGGGTTACCAAATATGCGGTTTTATGATGGGGTGGGTATCAAGTTGGATAATGGTTCCATTGCGTTTGGAGGTGAGGGTGGCATTCTTATTTTTGATCCTCTCCGAATCGAGGATAAGGAAAACGGGTCCAACCTCACGTTCACAAAAATGACAATACCGAATAAATCCCTCGACAAGACTACCAATACCAACAATCCTAATGAGGTTGATATTTCAGAAATGAATGATATATCACTCCAATACCGTCAAAACATCATCACCTTTCATTTTTCCCTACTCAGTTACATCAACCCGGAGAAACACCGATATCAGTACAATCTGGAAGGATTTAACGAGCAATGGTTCGATCTAGGTAACCAAAATTCAGTAACATTCACCAACCTGGATCCAGGAAATTATACGCTTAAAATAAAAGCTGCTAATGAACAGAATAACTGGAGTACAGTCGAAGCCTTGCACATTCATGTAAAACCGCCTATTTATCAAACCTGGTATGCCTATGTTGCTTATGTCTTGGTAATAATCTTAATCATCTTTCTCATAAGACAGTTCTATAAAAACCGCGCGAAGCTCGAAAGTCGTTTAAGGGATGAACATCTGCAATTTGAAAAGATGAAGGCAATGGCCAGTCAGGAATCTGATTTCTCACAAATGCGCCTGAGGTTTTTTACTAATATTTCCCACGAGTTCAGGACTCCGCTCACACTAATACTTGGGCCCTTGGATAACTTTATTAAAAATCATCGCAAACCAACCGAAGAACATCTCCATCTCATGTATAAAAACGCAGAACGGCTTCAAAGATTGATTACCCAAATCCTTGATTTCAGGAGTATGGAATCCGATAATCTAAAGTTTGAGCCTTCATGGGGGGACGTTATTCAGTTCGTCAAAGATACTGCCCAACTTTTTCTGCCAATGTCCCAACAAAAAGGTATTGATTTCAAAATCAACGCACATTCATCAAATTTTCACGCTTGGTTTGACCGTGATAAGCTGGAAAAAATTATTTATAATCTGCTGTCCAATGCCTTCAAACATACACAAAATGGAAAAATTATCATTGACATATTTACTCACGAACACCATCCACTCCATAATAACGCCAAGCAGGACTCAACTGAATATCAACAATATCTTGTGCTAAAAGTGATGGACAGTGGTAATGGCATACCGACAGATAAGCTTCCGCACATATTCGATCGATTTTTCCATTTGCAATCAAATAATAGCAACCACGTTCAGGGTACTGGGATAGGACTTGCTCTGACAAAAGAATTGGTTAGTATTCATAATGGAGAAATTACCGTGTCAAGTAAGTTGAACACGGGCAGCACCTTTACAGTCATTATTCCGCTGAAAACCCAAAAACAGGAGCAGGACGACCCGCAGAACGAATTGATCAATTTGTTGGAAATGGAAAACATACTATTGAATGTCCCGGAAACCAATGATACTTTGGATAAAATTGCCGACGAAAGTACCTTTCCAACTATACTTGTAGTTGAAGACAATGAAGATCTTCGTGAGTATATGCATGTGGAATTCAGGCATAAATATCATTTAATTGACGCCGAAAATGGCCGCGTTGGCCTTGAAAAAGCATTTAAATCCATACCAGACCTTATTATTTCAGACCTTATTATGCCTGAGATGGATGGCATTGAATTTTGTCAAATCGTTAAGGGTGATGAAAGAACCAGCCATATCCCTGTGATTATACTCACTGCCCATGGCTCACACATTAACAAAATTCGTGGGTATGAAATTGGGGCAGATGATTATGTGACTAAACCGTTTTCTTCTGAACTTCTCATTTTGCGTATCGAAAATCTACTGAAAAGTCGAAAAGAACTCCAAACAAAATTCAGCAGGGAGGTTCGACTTCAACCTAAGGACCTTGCCATCTCCAGCATGGACGAACGATTCTTAAACAAAGCCATGGAAGTGGTAGAGCAGAACTTGAACAACTCCGATTTCAATGCCGATTCGTTTGCATCTGAGATGTGTATGAGCCGCGTACACCTCTATCGCAAATTGAAAGCACTCACCGACCTATCAGTATCCGATTTTGTAAAAACCGCTCGTCTGAAATTAGCATCAAAACTCATTGGAGAAAACAAACTAACCATAAAAGAGGCTGCATATACAGTAGGTTTTAAAGATCCGAAATACTTCTCGAAATGCTTCAAACAGCAATTTGGTCTAAAACCTTCCGAATATCATGAAGTACCAATGGATGAATAGTAATCTCGTTTCATCATGCTTTTCCGATCTAAAGAAGCCTACTCAAATCCTCAGTAAAAATGTCCTTGTAGTTCAACTATGTCTCCCTCATCCGCAATGGTAATCTTGTCATTCGCAACAGTGACACTTATTACTTGAACAAAATCATCGGGCACCAGCGCTTGAAAGCACAACCATGTTTTTTCAATCGTTTCACCGGCATCAATGTATTCGAATGAATGTCTGCCAAAAAATGTGACATTATTTTCCAGTAACAATTCATAAGGTTGTCCAAGCCCTGTTGTTCCAAATTCAAGTCCCTGAACATATGGATGGCCATCAAGGGGTTGATGCCATACGTTCAGCCAGGGATATTCACTAGATTTCCAGATATAACCCATTATGATATTTTTTTCAGGATTCAAGGCAGTGATCCATCCAATGGAATCCTCAATAATATGCGAAGTAACAAATGCTTTGTCGGAATCAACTCTACTTAAATCTAACCTACTACCGTCGGCCATGAATCCAATAGGCCATACAAAAGAAGAATCTTCCAAATATTTATACCCTGTTCGTTGGTCAAACCCTCGAGTAGCGTTGGTATTAATAACAGTGTTCTCAGTTAGGAATGGCGCTGAAATCGTTCCGTGTTGTACGATATTTGATACCCTCCCAATGGGAAGATTGTTTGTAAAATGTTCTTTAACGATAAAGTAGGACCCTTGCTCAGGAATCAATATTTCACGTTTCGCATCGAGTTTTTCTATGGGTGTTGTGCATGACATCTCAAACACTTTAAACCCCACTAATACTGATTCAGGAGATACCTGCCATGATACTGTATTCACTTCTCCATTGTGAGGAATTCCGACATTGATTTCTCCGAAGCTCGGCGCTCCCCACCTTCCGACACACAAGAAGTGACCTTCGAATGAGTAAGGCTTATTGTTCGCTGGCATCTGCTCTGGAAGTAGTCTCCAACCAAATGGATTTAACGGCTTTTCTATCAGGTGAAAATCCACATATGCCCCCCCTCTCCTCTTGACCGACATAGAAAACTCCTGGTTACCCAAAGTGATTAAAGAATCCGCAGTCTCATTAACCAACATACTATTTCTCCTTTCTGCACACGCTGAAAACAGCGCTGGGACTATGAGTATGAATATCATCCTGTATATCATGTACAATATACTTTAATGTGAAAAAAGTTAGTCTCTTAATTTGCTATCCTCTTAATTGAGTCAATACTTTTTCATCTTCCTGTCTCAATAAACCCTTATCAGATGGCCCGACATTAAGCAACAAATTGGCCTGCATTTTTTGGGAAACATCCAGGTAGTTGAGAATGGTTTCCTTGCTGGCCACCGAATGATCCCATTCGTGCCAAAACCAGTTACCTGATTTGAATTGTTCATTCCCTTGCACCGACATCGTGGTTTCAATTTGTAATGGAAGATAAACATCTCTGCCAAGCCATGGCCATATTTTCTGATCCTGCGCTACAGTGGTGTACTTTTCGCCACTGCGAATATCTACCGGTAAAAGCGGAACGCCGGGATATGCCGAGGTAGAGTTATTCATCAACAGGCAATTTGGCTGTCACCTCTTGATCGTTTGATACACGTGATCCATCTGCCAGTAATAAGCCCCTTCATTTCTCCAGGTCAGTATAAAATCCAGATCACGTTGCGTGTTTCTTTCGATCATAGTCGCCTCCCCGTCAATATCTTGATTCTTCTTAGTCCACCCCGTTTTTTGATACTTCCAGAACCCATCAAACCATAGTTCAACTATTTCACCATAATTTGTCATTAGTTCCTCCAATTGGGGAAGCATAAAGTCATTCACATAACTATAAATATCCGTATCATGCGACTTTTCATGCCTGTCCCATAGAGAATAATAAAGGCCCAGTTTCAAACCAAATTTTTGGGCAGAATTGGCCAATGCACCCAGAATATCTTTTTTGTAGGGTGTCGCCAATACTGAATAATCTGTCAAGCGGCTCGGCCAGTTGCAAAATCCATCGTGATGTTTAGTGACAAGAACTACGTAATTCATTCCTGCTGCCTTAGCTACACCACACCATTGGTCAGTGTCTATTTTCACAGGATTGAATTTGGATGGGTTCAATGTGCCATCACTCCACTCCATATCATAGTAGGTATTAATACCAAAATGAATAAACATCCCAAATCCCAGCTTCATCCATTCTTTTTGCGCTTCACTTGGAAACACATCCTCAGGTATACTTTTTTGTATATTACTACTCCCCAGTGCATTTGAAGATATAACTGTGGTGCCGCTAGCCAACGCCGTTGTTTTCAGAAAATCCCTTCTGCTGAATAGGTTCATAAAACAGTTTTTATAATAAATGAGTTTACTGGCTGCATTTTATCGATCTGGAAATTATGTCCAATAGAAGGTCCATTTTCAGGCCCAATTTTTAATGAATAATTTCCGCAAAAACCTTTGAAATTCACCCTGCCCTGCCTGTCTGTTTTCAATTGTAGTTTGGTATTCCATTCCTTATGTAGCAAATCCTGTACTTTAGTGAAAATTGGCTGTATTTCATGGGATGAATCATAATCATTCTTGAAGGATACTGCCATGTTCATAAATCCCCAAAAATAGAAACTGTCAACGTTCGGATGAGCAAAGGCGCACGTGAGGTAGTTTAGCACATATTGATCACGTATCTCGATCAATTCCTCCTCACTCATATCCTGGTATTTGCTGATATTTCCCATTCCCCTCCACTCTTCCGATTCTACTTTTTCTTTAGGTATTTTCTTCAGTTCAGATACATTGGCCCAAAATTCAGTAATCGTGAGTGGTATTCCGGCTGTTGACATTTCATCATAAAACGCCATTTGCTCTGATGGAGAAAGCCACCCAGTATGACATTGTAAACCCATAAGATTTGGCATTGCTCCGGCGTTACCGAGTTTGTCCATTAATTCAATATATCTTTTACGTTGGGACTGCGCAGTTACCAGTTGACCATCCTGAGATCGAAGATTTGGTGCACTGGTCATTGAAAGTCCATAATCATTTATGCTATACAGTGCATCCGGGTCCTCTTCTCTAGCCCATGAAATCACTTTTGAAATATAATCAACCATGTTCTCCATTGTTTCCACGTAAGGCCATTCTCGTTTGGATAAATTTTTCGGGTGAGGCTCCCAAAGCATCTCATTGATTGCATCCCAGATTTTTACTCTGTTTTTGTATCGCGCTGCCAGGTTTCTGATACGCACTTCCACAAATTTCATATGCGTTTCATAGGGATATTTAGCAAGCCAATCTGGGATTGCTTTTGGCACCGTCCAATACATGGGATGCCCTTTTGGGGTCAATCCTCTGGAAAGCGCCCAATTGACAGACTCATCAAAATCGTCCCATTCTACTACCCCTTGAAAGTCTTGAGTTTTTGCCGCATCATTACGAGGTCGCTCAGTCCAGTATACTGTCGTGTTGAGCGAATTTAGTACCTCTTCAAATCTTTTACGGTAATACTTCAACCGATCAGAATCTCCCATTCCATTGCGCACCATGGCCGACATACTCCAATTATTATCTCCAAAAAGAAACTGATGTGACTTTTGCTCTAACAAAATTTCCCGATAAGAAAGTGGAGATCCTTCCTTATCCAGGAGTTGAATCACTGCATCTCTTTGTCGCACTTTTAGTAAGTTTTTCTTGGCTTCGTCCAAAACGCTCGAATCAGAAGAAAACCCAAATAGAAGATTCCCATTATCAGATGGGTTTGATTTAGAATATGCCAAAGCTGGCAGACTAAACGCTCCTGCGGTTCCCAAGATCGACTTATTTAAAAAACTGCGTCTGTTGATCATTTTATTTGAAGTATCTGATGAATTCATTTTTCGATTCTCTTTTCAGGCTGGTATCTAAAAACTGATGAGTATATAGCACATCCTTCAGCTTTAGTGGACCCTAGTCGGGTGACTACCTTGGAATTCTCTGGTACAGAGGATTCGTTGCCTGATATAAAAATTACTGAAACAATAACGGGGTAAATTATATGCCTCATGGCAGGTCTATAAATGCTCAGACAAATTTACTGCGAACCGTTATAAGTTTCCGGAGTTCGGTGTAGAGTAAGGCGTAACCTAGTTACCAACTGGTTAGTGGTAGGAAACACGGCATATACTAAGGCCGAATAGTAATTATAGTTTTAGGATATTTAGGTATTGAACTTACAAACCTAATTATATGCCGATTCGACAAATCGTTTTGAAAAACTAAAAGAACTTGGACTGCTAGACAAAAAGGCTCAACTACCAAAACGCTTTCATTCCTTCCAAACCGTCACGCCACCGGGGTCGACCGTTTTAGCTCCCAAAATAATTTTCGCATTTTCAGAGACAGGCGCTTCAGCAGATTCTGATGAATAATTTACCGTCACCCAATAGCCTTCCCTCCATTCTGTAAAAACATAGTTTGGCAAATCCATAATAGTAGCTCCGGCATTTTTATAAGTGGCTCTAAGTACATTTCTTTCCAGGTCTCCGGCATTGGTATAAACACCAATATAGGTTATAGTACCTTTACCAAATTTTCGCGTCGTAACGGCAGGAGTTCCCTGGTAAAACTGATCTGCATATTCTGCCAAAACTTTTGTGTCCTGCTTTGGTATAAGCCAATCTGCCCAACGATACCACAAATGGACTTCATTTTCATATTTTACAGTCCCGGGATATTTTTCAGGCAAATGATCAAACTCTGTGATTTCTGCTCCTATCAAATCCCAGATCGGCTCTTGATTGTGTGCTTTCCACAGATGGCCATTTTCATCCTTCTTGGCGGTCCGTAATGTCAAAATCAGGTTGCCACCATCTTCCACGTATTTTCCCCATTTAGCAATCAGACTTTCATTCGCAATCTGATATGCCGGAACTACCATAAAGGGGTACTCTTTCGAATCGAACACCGCATCTTCCTGTAAAAAGGTCACCGGACAGCCCATTCGCTTGAGATTATTGTAGTATAAATAGTTAAACTGCCAGGGATCAAAATCCTTGTGATGCCGGTGGTTTTCTATATCAATAATATTCTCCATTTTCCACAAGAAGGCAGTCTTTCGCGATCTCACAGATTCTGGTAATTTGGCATCAAAGAATTTTAAGTTATTTAATTCCCTTATAGCTTGGACATACTCCATCCCACCACGAGCAAGGGACTTGCCATCAGTATCAATAATACCCTTATGTGTTTGCTCACTTCCGAAAAGTGGCTGCTTAAATCTGTAGGTACATGTAAACATATCGCCAAGGGCGAATGAATGCCAAACCCACATTCTGACAGCTCCGGGCAATGGCTGAGAATTGATGGATCCCCAGTTGATTTGCCCGGGTTGCAATTCCATGATACCAGTTTTCCCATTGACCGACCTGGCGAATTCACTGGAAAAAGACAACTCCATACCGCTGCCTAGCCGTGAAGATAATCGCCCTCCTTCATCATTTAATACCCCGGAAGTCAGGTACATGGTGTGTGATGCAAAGTCGAGATCTCTCTTGTTGCGGAATGGATCGGTGGCTGGTAAAAACTTGAAATAGGCGTAGTTGGTAGTGATCCATTGTCCAGGTGATATGCGTTTTCTAAGCACTTCAGCCTGAAAGCGCAATGCCTCCGCAAGTCTGTCGGCGGTAAATCGCGAAAAATCCAGTAAGGCGTGTGGATTTGCTCCTTGTGGAGTATTTGTGTTATTGGGCAATCCGATCTGATCAAAACTGTTATACGTTTGTGACCAAAAAGCAGTACCCCAGGCAAGGTTCAATTTTTCAATATGCTGATACTTGTTTTGTAGCCAGAGCGGAAATTCTTTGGCTGCCTGATCTGAGTAATCGTATATGGGCCCAAAATGTGGCTCGTTATCCAATTGCCAACCGGCTATTGAAGGATTTTGGCCGTACCGCTCAGCCAGCTTAATTGTGATCTTTTCAACATATTTCAAATAGATGGGGTGATTGTAAATGGCATGTAATCGTCCCCCATGTTGTTGTGTTAGCAGCTGCTTATCAACCGCCAGAATAGCAGGATACTTCTTTGTTAGCCAGACTGGAGGAGTCGCGGTTGGTGTGCACATTATAACTTTTAAACCTTTTTCAGCAGCCATTTCGACTACCCTGTCCAACCACTCAAAATTGTATACACCTTCTTGCGGCTCCATAATAGCCCAGGCAAATTCACCCAGATGGGTGAATTCAAATCCAAGATCTGCCATTTTCCCTAAATCAGACTTCCATTCAGAGCTATCCCAATGTTCTGGATAGTAATATACGCCAACTGGCATCATCGACTTACCAAGCGAGCCTTTAATTTTACCGGAATCAGCGGTTATTTGCGCAGATACTATGCCAATAGCAGTCCAAGGAATAAACAAAATATAAAATACGACTCTTATCATTTTTTCATTCATGTTGCTTATTACCGACAACGAATTCATTATTCTGCATTTTTTTTACCTTCATCAATGCTTCTAGGAAAAAATAATCAGTGTACACCATCGAAACGTCCACTTCACTGTTTGCCGGCATGGACCCTACACTGCCCCTTAGAAAGGCATCGGTCTTTTGCGCCAGGTAGTTATCCGATGACAGAGAGGAAAGAGTGCTAATCGCTGCCTGGTAATACTTTTCGCTCAATGGCTCATGGTAGGTGATCTGTACCAATTCTAATAGGGCACTGGCCATAATTGCTGCTGCTGAAGCATCCTTCAGCGCATGCGGTATATTAGGTGCATTGAAGTCCCAATAGGGAATAAAATCATCAGGGAGATGAGCGAGATAAAAGTCAGCAAGATTCATGGCTGTATTTAGAAAATCCTCATTCTTCGTATACTGATATGCTTTTACAAAGCCATATGTTGCCCAACTATGCCCCCTGGCCCATGTGGACTCAGCGTTATATCCCTGATCTGTCGTTTTCTGCATCACTATGGGTGAAATGCTATCATAAACCACGATATGGGTCGTACTGAAATCAGTGCGAATAAAATCCTCCCTTGTTTTATAGGCATGTTTTGTAGCAATCTGTTGCATATGGGCATCACTGCGATATTGAGCAGCCCAAAAAAGTAATTCCAGGTTCATCATATTATCTATGATCGTGGTATGTGGCCAACCTTTTCTATTTTTCATCCAAGGCCAACTTTCCAGCAAGCCTACCCGGTCATTGAACATCGTGGCTAGCGAATCTGCTGTCTCTAATAATATGTTGGCATATTCCTGGTTCTTGGTGAGCTCGTAGCCAAGTCCATAACTGTAACTCATCATAAAGCCAAAATCGTGGGTCTTCCACGGAAGCCGCCTAATGGGCTTCAATAAATTAGTACAAAATTCGGCGTTCTTACGCCATGAATTTTCTCCGGTCAACTTATACATTTGCCATAGCATACCTGGATAGAATCCCGAAGTCCAATTGTTGATGCTTGCACCTGTCCAATGTGATTCACCCGTTTTTATGACACGCGGCAGGCGATCGTTGTAAGTTTGATATTTTTCGGACTGCTGCAGCTTTAAACGGCAGTAATTGATCATTTCGTCTACATCAAAGTCTTTTGACGGATGTTCAACTTTGGTACAGGATGCAGATAAAAAGAACCAAGATAGGACGACAAAAATAAATCGATATCTGCTTAATATTTGAACTCTTTTCACATGGTAAAAATATTCCACAACACACTAACACACTAATTTTGAATCGATGGATGAGGTATCCCAATGTTACAGATAGGTGATTCTTTAGTTACAGGTGTAAAATTGAATGCAGGGAATGTGTTTATTATCCACTTTTAAAAGCAAGAATACTTTTCAGAGGAATTATAACAGTTATCCAGAAATGATTTTCAATGAAATCTTTTTTTGCTAAAGGTGAATGCATGCATTATAAATTTATGGATGTAAGCCGATCAAAACACAACTGATTTTAACGCATCCATACAGGAAAGTCACCTGTAAAATCAACTCTATAACCATCCGTATCATCCGCCACTTCCATTATTCCATTTTTTACTTTGATGGTTTTACTGTCATAAACGGCCCCTTCAGTAAAGTTATCCCAATCCTGAAAGTGACCGTTGATAAATGCCTGGCTACGTAATGCCGTCGGTTGATAAATCATTTCCAAAAAATCTCCGTATTGCGACGTGTACGTTAGCTCTATCTTTTTAGCTTTCGAGAACTGAACTTTTGAATTTCTTTTTACTTGCAAACTAAAGTCATGTAGCGATTGGTGATATCTTTTCTCTGACAATTCTACGATATAACCACTAACCTGTCCGGAAAATGAAATTAATCCATAAGAGCTAAAAAATTTAGTCGCCTGGCCGTCTTCCAGTTTATCGACCAGTTCTTCGGAAGGATTTAATATAAAATGGTCCTTTGTCAATGGTATTATAGCGAGATAGGTCTCATTCGCTTCTATGAAATAGACTCCATCGATCAATATTGGATTTAATTGCCGCGGAAAATAAAACCAAGATGTGGCAGCACCCTGACTTTCCATCCAAAAACGGGCTACCTCATCTGGTGTTTCTGCAGTTGGTGGATTGACTGAATGTAGAGGGGCAGAGGCATATTTCTGTCGATGAATCAATTCAAAGTTTCCAGGTTGTTGGTCTTGTGGAAGAATCCATAAATTATCGCGATGAAGTCTTTTATAAGTGACGGCAATGGCTGATGTGTCAGCCACCACTATCTTTGTAGGCGCTGTCAGAACAATTAAAGTACCTTTGGACTGCAAGGTTTGCGTGTAGGGACTATGACCGGAGGTACTCGCCCTCATAGGATGTCCACCGCTAAAACTCAAAGGCCCATCCTTTCCCTTTGCAACCGCTGACCATACCATTTGCTGGTTGGGATTATCTACTATCGACATCGAAATATTTCCAATATTGAAACTCTCTGAACTGTAAAAATACTCTGCAAATGCGAATGGGTAGTCCATGTGGTAAAATGGTCGGCTCATTTTTGCCTCAAAAGGAAGGGAAATATCCTTTCTGACTAAATTCCAAATGATATTATTTGGGCGATATGTTGTGGTTGCCTGGTGTATTGTGCTTGTCGCTTCACTCATATCGCGGCTGGTGTCATCAAAGAATCCCCATTGCATAATTTCCATCATATCAGGATCGTCCCCGCTAAGGTATCCACGCTTTTGTGCTCCCGCTATGGCACCATCGACTACTTTTAAACCATAAGAAACAAAAAAATAATCGAGTGCAAATTTCGCTAATTGTCTGGTTTCGGGATCAGGTGAAAAGTCATACAAGTTCATAAAAGACTTAATAGTAAACGGGTAATACACATCCGAATCATATTCACCATTGCCGACATAAAGTAGTTTTTTCAAGTAGTCCCGTATCATCTCCTTGGTAAGCCTTTCAGCTTCCTTCAACGTATAGCCGGAAATTTTACACGTATCAGGGAGAATCTGACTGTATAGTAATGCCGATGTGCGCCACATTGTTTTATGGTTCTCCGTACCTCCGTCAAAAGCATTGCCACCAAGCAGTTCCCCCTCCTGACCAACAAGGTTATGTGGATGAGAAACTTCAGAAAACTCGCGCACGCCATCGGATGGTTTTCTACTTTCCTCATAGAGCGAAATCCACTTGAAAAACTGTGATTTCCAGATATCTGGCATCTGAGTTTTTATCAAAGGAAATGCTCGCGCCCAATTGCTGCAAGCAAAATGATACTGTTGCCTCAGATTTCCGGGAATTGACATAAAGGCTTTAGCCCGTTCTGCATCCTCATTCAATAAAAATGCAGATGTTGCTGGTGGCAAATCGTATTTAAGCGGGTCACCACCAAATGATATAATCTCGCCTTTTTCGTTTCGTGCTTTTGGGCCAAAATACCCCGTTGGGCCCTGAGTATAAGCCCTTCCGGTAAATGGGGAAATAACAGTCTCCCCTTCCAGTGCCCACGTTTTTACAGGCAAGCCGGTATCGGGGCATTTGGAAGTTGCCAACGAGCGAACTCCAAATCCTTGAGCAGCAATGCGCTTAAGCATGGGTTTCATCCTATAATCAAAGCCATCTTTATCAGGGTAGGTATTATTATCCCACGGCTCTTGGGCAAGTATCGCTCCCTGAAAAATGAGCATAATGAAAATAATGCTTAACCTATACTTCTTACCGGTTATTATTGATAACATAGGTTCATTTTTTTAATATCAGCTACGGATTCCCAAAGCTTTCTCTATAACTATTCCATATTTGGGTGCTTATCACCTTTGGGTTGCATGGTCATTATAACTGTAATATTTCCATCGCAAGCTATATCGATAGTTTTGTTGTAGCTGTAGTATTTTCCACCAAAACCTATTCCCGGATTGTGGTCTTGAGTCGACCCGCCATATCTGACTTTTCCTACTTTTACTTCCACCACCTGCTTGCCTGCAACAATGCCCTTTAATGTTGATCCATTAGGGGTTGTTAGTAAAAAGCCATTTTTCAATATTTTGACTTCATTGAACTCAGGGGTATTCAGTCTCCAGGTCTTACCATTTTCTGAGGAATCAGAAATGATGAAGACCGCCTTTGCTCCTGCCTTTCCTGAATAGTCTGCAGCAAATTTCCTCGTGTGATTTTTAACACCCATGCAGCTACCCGCACCTATAACCGAACCTGAACCATCTTGCTCAAATACATATTCGATCAGCTTACTTTCAACATTCTTTCCTTTTTGATCTTGCCAATTCCCATCCGGGAATAGATTGGTCTGACCGGCCACCTCACCGGTCCGGCCTGCTCCAACAACCCATAAACTTCCAAGGCCTGTAATCCTAAAAGTGAGATTATCTGGTCCAGCATGACCATGAAAGCGCTTTGAGGAGGTATTGAAACAAGCGACGATATCGTTTTCATCCTGAAATCGATTCCTGAAAAACACTACTCCAGTCGTTTCGTCAACATAATTTAAGTATCTTCCTGATGCTGGATTGCTGGATTCCTTATCCATTGAATAAAGGGTAAGCAGCAACAAATCATCTTGAAAAACATCTTCATTCTTTAAATAGTCCACCATCCAATATAAATACGGAGTGAGTTTTTCAGGGAATAAGCGCAGACCAAAAGCAAATTGGCTTAAGCCAATAGTAGGATTGTCGTCGGCCAAATCAGCTTTTATCCCATAACTATTACCATTTTGCAGTTTGACTATGGATGTGATATGCTGATCTAACGCATGTACCATGTTCGGTGCATAATTTTCAAGATAAAATGTAGCATTTGACGAAAATGTATTTTGCAAAGCAATAATGGCCGGACAGGCAAAGTTACAGTCATAAACCTGATAACCCAAAGATTCGACAAACCAACCATTGGCTGTAAATGCTACATTGAGGTGATCCTGAAGACGTTTTTGTGTGTCCCATAAAAAAGGCAGAACACTTTTTGGCTCAGTCGATTGATCCAAATAGACATCGTCAAGAACAACCGCTGCAAATACCACGCTGCCATAGCGCACACCCATCCAGTTGCTTTCAAGGTGGTAATTCGCCATTTTCCCCATATTATTATTGACAGAGGACATCAAGTCATAGAGGACATTATTTACAAATTGCCGTTGGTGGTCTGTGAATCCTTCAAAGCAAAAGTCATAGGCATAAACCAACTCCCGTAAAACATGTGCACGGGTAAGGCCCTTTGAAAATGGATTTCTAACAAAAATTGTATCTTCGGAAAGTGAGGTGATATTGCTATATGTCTTTAGTGCCCAGCTCTTTTCTCCTGTCAACATATAAATAAAAGCCTGATATTTGGCTAGGGTAGAAACATCATATACACCTTTGGCGACCCCACTCAGTCGCTGCTCCTCATTTCTTATACTTTCAAACAAAGATTTAAAAGGCTCATTCTTTATTTTTTCACGCAGTCCATTTATTTCTTTTTGTTGAATCAAGCCACGAGGGTGAGTTGGCAATTCTGCTAAACTCTGGCCCCACAATTGTCCATGTATTGCGAGGAGCAAACCAAAAAAATTACATATAGCCTTAATTTTACCCATTCAAAGGATTTTATACTACTACCTTATTTCAATTAGCTAACAAACAGCTAGGCTAATACCAGGTGTAGATGCAATTCTATTAAGAGATTCCTTTATTTTTCCATCCTGATCCAACGAGCGTCATCTGCACGAACCGCTATGTCGTTCAAATCAACTGACTCACCTGTCAGTGCGTCTACTGCCTTCTTATACTTATATGTGCTTCTAAAAACTAAATTTTTTGCCGGACCATCATTGATAAAATAATAATGATCTGCTTTTGGGGAGCTGAGCCGGTATACTAATGCCCCCTCGCATGAGTAAGGAACGCTTATCTTTCCAAGGGTGTTTTCTACCAATATACTTTCTGCCAGCGCATTGCCAGGATTAAAGCACTGGTGTGAAATATCCAATCCGATGAAGGACGATGTACCTCTTCCGTAATTGTTTTCGATAATAGCAGGAGCTCCTGTATTGTAATAATCAAGTACTTGTGCTTCTTTGGCGGTCATGTCAACAACAAAACCGGTCCAATTTTCCTCTTTCAGGCTCAGCGTTTTATTTGAACCGGAGAACTGGTAATTATCCAGCGTTGCTCCAAATAACCTGGCAAAAGCACTTCCCTCACCTGTGTGCGTAATAGCTGTATTTTCATCGAACTTTCCTCCAGGCAAATCCATTACTACCCGGCCTCCATCAGCAGTGAATTTTTCTAGCATATCCAGTACCTCCTTTTGAAGGGAAATAATGGCAGGAAGATAGATGGTTTTATATCGCTTGGCGAGCCCATTACGCAAATCGTCGGGGGTAACGAACTCAAACGGTATATTGGCGTTCATAAATGCCCGGGCAGCTCCGATTCTGGCTTCGATCGGGAACATACGGTAACTATCACGTCCCCGAACAGACATAGCCGCCCAGGC
>JBGSYX010000402.1:0-13805 GCA_041750735.1 Cyclobacteriaceae bacterium | reverse complement strand
ACCGGCCACCGTAAAGTCGATCGTGGTGTTGGACAGAACGAAAGAACCCGGCGCTACAGGCGACCCGATGTACCTGGATGTCGTCAACGCTATAAGTGAAGGATTGGACAATGGATTTGGCAGCTTAAAAGACCGGCCACAGATACTTGCCGGAAGATATGGCCTTTCATCGAAAGAATTTACGCCAGCCATGGTGAAGGCGATATATGAAAATACCGGAAAAGGCGCAAAGCACCACTTCGTTGTTGGTATTAATGATGATGTGAATTTTACCAGTCTCAATTACGATCCTGATTTCAGTATTGAATCTGATAAAGTGGTTCGGGCAATGTTTTATGGTCTTGGTTCAGATGGTACGGTTGGTGCAAATAAAAACACCATCAAGATTATTGGTGAAAACACAGAAAACTACGCTCAGGGCTACTTTGTGTATGACTCCAAAAAGTCCGGTTCTATCACTACTTCTCACCTGCGTTTCGGGCCGGAGCCAATCCAGTCGCCCTATCTTATAACAAAGGCAAACCTCATAGCATGCCACCAATCGATATTCCTCGATACAACGGATATGCTCAAGAACCTGGTGCCGGGTGGAATATTCCTACTCAATACACCATTCTCTAAGGATGAAATCTGGGATCAGCTGCCGGTGGAAGTACAAAGTCAGCTTATTACTAAAAAAGCCAAGTTATATGTAATAGATGCCCAGAGTGTCGCTGAAAACAGTGGCATGGGCCGACGGATCAATACCGTGATGCAGGTTTGCTTCTTCGCAATTTCAGGCGTACTGCCAAGAGATAAAGCAATTGAAGCTATAAAAGACTCCATTAAATATTCATATGGTAAAAAAGGCGAAGTTATCGTCCAAATGAACCTTCAGGCAGTTGATCACACGTTGGTCAACCTCCATGAAGTAGCCATTCCAAAAGAGGCGACCAGCAAGACTAAAATAAAGGCTCCCGTTCCAGCCAGTGCCCCTGACTTTGTTGATAAGGTACTAGGTGAAATCATCGCCGGAAGAGGGGATGATTTACCTGTAAGCGCTTTTCCAATAGATGGCACCTTCCCAACAGGAACAGCTCAATACGAAAAAAGAAACATAGCGCTGACGATTCCTACGTGGGACGAAGATACATGTATCCAGTGTGGTAAATGCGCCATGGTTTGTCCTCACGCTACCATCAGGATCAAGGTTTATGAGCCGGCAATTCTGAAAGGAGCGCCTACAGCATTTAAGCACGTTGATGTTCGAAATAAAGAACTTGGCGCTGATGGTATGCGCTACACCATTCAGGTGGCCCCGGAAGATTGTACGGGCTGCGGTGTATGCGTAGAAGTATGTCCTGCTAAACAAAAGTCGGATAAGAGCAAGAAGGCTCTCGTGATGGAGCCTCAGTTAGCACTAAGAAATCAGGAATCTAAAAACTGGGATTTCTTCCTGTCGATTCCGGAAATGGACAGAAATAAAATCGCCCTAAACTCCATTAGAACTCAGCAGCTTCAGCAACCGCTGTTCGAATTCTCAGGAGCCTGTTCAGGATGCGGTGAAACACCGTATATAAAAATGCTCACACAACTCTTCGGAGACCGCATGCTCATTGCCAATGCGACAGGTTGTTCGTCGATTTACGGAGCGAACCTCCCGACAACGCCTTATACCAAAAACAAAGATGGCCGTGGACCGGCATGGAACAACTCACTTTTCGAGGACAATGCTGAATTTGGCTTAGGTTATCGGCTTGCTGTAGATAAACAAACTGAAAACGCGAGACAACTCGTTAAAGAACTTTCCAGTGAAATCGGCGATAGTTTAGCCGAGGAATTGCTCAACGCCGATCAATCCGAAGAGTCTGGAATATTCGAACAACGTCAGCGCATAGAATCGTTGAAAAAGCGACTTAAGGAAATCAATTCGCCCTTGGCTAACCGGTTACTGACAGAAGCCGATTATCTCGCCAAAAAGAGCGTATGGATTATCGGCGGTGACGGATGGGCTTATGACATCGGCTACGGCGGACTCGACCACGTGCTCGCATCGGGCAAAAACGTCAATGTACTTGTCATGGACACCGAGGTATATTCCAATACCGGAGGCCAGACATCCAAGGCAACTCCAATAGGCGCGGTTGCTAAATTTTCAGCCAGTGGCAAGGCTATTAAGAAAAAGGATCTTGGCATGATCGCCATGGCTTACGAATCTGTTTACGTAGCCGTAGTCGCCTTCGGCGCCAAAGACGAGCAGACGCTTAAGGCTTTCCTTGAGGCTGAAGCGTTCGATGGCCCATCGATCATTATTGCGTACTCACATTGTATTGCTCATGGTATCGATATGTCGCAGCCCCTGCAAAACCAAAAAGCTGCTGTAGATTCAGGCCAGTGGATTCTTTACAGATATAATCCGGACAAGATTAAATTAGGTGAAAACCCATTGACGCTTGATTCAAAACCAAGGAAGGTTACTATTGAAGAGTATATGAATATGGAAAACCGTTTCAAAATGCTCTTTAAGAGTAAGCCAGTGCTTGCGAAAAAATACCTTGAACAAGCGCAGTCAGATGCGGATTCGAGGTATAAGCATTACCAGTATCTCGCTGCGCGGGGCAAAGAAAGTATTGATGAATAACAAACTAAGATATTGACACTATGGATTTAACCACTAAATATTTAGGCCTGACGCTTCGCTCACCGCTGGTGGCATCAGCCTCGCCTCTCTCAGAAGAGATAGGAAATATCAAAAAACTAGAGGATGCTGGAATCGGCGCCATTGTACTATATTCCCTGTTCGAGGAGCAAATCAGGCTGGAGCAGGAGGAGTACAATTTTCATACGACACATGGCACTGATGCCTTCGCAGAATCGCTGTCCTATTTTCCGGAGATCGACGACTACAAACTTGGACCGGAACTATACCTGGAGCATATTCAAAAGGCAAAGGCGTCAGTGAAAGTTCCAATCATAGCCAGCCTCAATGGAAGCTCGCTGGGTGGGTGGACGTCGTATGCTAAAGAAATGGAAAATGCTGGTGCTGACGCCATTGAGCTGAACATCTACAACATACCCACTAATGCTGATATGACTGGCGATCAAGTGGAGCAGCAGTATGTGGATATCCTGAAAGCGGTAAAAAGCGCTGTAAAAATTCCAGTAGCACTGAAACTCAGTCCGTATTTCTCGAATTTCTCCAATGTAGCAAAGCGCTTCGATGAGGCAGGAGCCAATGCCCTGGTACTTTTCAACAGGTTTTATCAGCCCGATATCGACCTGGATGAGTTTGAGGTTACACCAAACCTGATTCTTAGCCAGTCCAATGCCATGAGATTACCCATGCGTTGGATTGCTATTTTAAAAGATAACATCAAGGCCGATCTGGCTGCCACAAGTGGCATTCATACCGGTACGGATGTCATCAAAATGATGATGGTTGGAGCAAATGTCGCTATGTTGTGTTCGTCGCTTTTGAAGCACGGTATAAATCATGTAAAGAATATTGAGGACCACATGAAGCAGTGGATGCGTGAAAACGATTATAAATCCATCAGCGAAATGCAGGGCAGCATGAGTCAGCAGAAGATTGCTAATCCTGGTTCCTTCGAGCGTGCGCAATACATGAAGGCAATTACAAAATATCAATTGTAGAGTATAAAGGGGCGGTGGATCACCATCGCCCCACAATAATTTTAATGAGTGATTCTCCTGTTATTCTGGTAATAGGGCATTTTTTATTAAATAGTATAGTTTAGAAAATTGGCCAACCGACTTGGTGTAATAACTGTATAACTATGGATAAGGAAATTATTAATCTAGATGAAATAACCATCAGGTTTGCCGGCGACTCCGGTGATGGCATGCAATTGGCCGGTAAGCAATTTTCTGAAGCTTCGGCCAGTTCAGGCATGGATGTCAACGCATTCCCTGACTTTCCATCGGAAATTCGGGCTCCGGAAGGAACATTGTACGGAGTCAGTGCCTTCCAGATCAAATTCGGCTCCAAATCAGTAAATACTCATGGCGATATGATCGATGTGCTGATCGCCATGAATGCATCATCCCTAAAGGTGAATTTGGCCAATGTGCGAAAAGGCGGCATTATCATAGCAAATGTTAGTGGATTCGATGATAAGAACCTCAAACTGGCCAAGTACACCGCGAATCCGTTGCACGACAGTTCACTGAAGAATTTCCACCTGATACAGCTCGACATGGATGCCATCGTCAAGAAAGAGTTGAGCAGTTCAGGCATTCACCCTAAGATTTACAAAAAAACCAAGAACTTCTTTGCGCTCGGCCTCACATACTGGCTTTTCAGCAGACCCATGGAGCCGACCGTTAAGTGGCTGAACGGCAAATTTAAAAACGACGCCGATACGCTCGAAGCCAACGTAAGGGCACTCAATGCCGGGTGGAATTATGCCTTGAAGGACGATCAATTCAATCAGCAGTATGTCATGCATCCTGCACGGTTTGAAAAAGGAACATACAGAAACATCACCGGGAATCACGCTGTGGCGCTTGGTCTTGTCATCGCTGCACGTAAGGCAAAGTTACCCTTGTTCCTCGGGACATATCCTATCACTCCGGCAACGGACATACTTCAATACATTTCCGGATACAAAAATTATGGTGTTCGACACCTACAAGCCGAGGATGAAATCGCCGGAATTACCAGCGCTATCGGAGCCTCCTATGGAGGAAACCTTGCTGCAACAACAACCTCTGGGCCTGGGTTATCATTGAAAATTGAAGCCATCGGCCTGGCGATAATGACCGAACTGCCCCTCGTGATAGTCAATGTAATGCGCGCAGGACCCAGCACCGGTCTGCCTACCAAGCCGGAACAGTCGGACCTCTACCAGGCTATGTACGGTCGTCATGGTGAAGCGCCACTTCCGGTACTTGCTGCTGCAACCGCGTCGGATTGCTTTGGCATGACCGTCGAAGCTGCAAGAATAGCATTGAAATACATGACACCCGTGATACTCCTTACAGATGGGTATATTGCGCAAGGCGCCGAGCCATGGCGTATTCCTGAACTTGAAGAACTTCCTGATCTGGAGCCTAAATTCTGCGACGATCCTGAGCGATTTGCCCCTTATATCAGGGATCCAGAAACACTCGCCCGTATGTGGGCGATACCCGGCATGCAGGGCATGGAGCATCGCATTGGCGGACTGGAAAAGCAAAATATCAGTGGGGCAGTAAGTCACGACCCAGAAAATCACCAGTTGATGGTGGAGATTCGCCAGGAAAAAATTAACCGTATCGCCAACGACATTCCTAAAGCTGAGATCCTCGGGAATCCCGACAGCTCACTTCTGGTGATTGGCTGGGGAAGTACCTATGGTGCCATTAAATCAGCAGTAGATGAGCTAAATCTCGATGGAACAAAAGTGGCATATGTCCATTTGAAATACATCAACCCCCTGCCATCGAACCTGGGGAGCATCATCGACAAATACGATAAAATACTTATTCCTGAAATGAACCTGGGACAGTTACGGACTATTCTTCAGGGCAAATTTTTGAAACAGACCATCGGTTTAAATAAAGTACAGGGGCAGCCCTTTAGAACTTCGGAAATTCGTGCTAAAATTGAATCCATCATCGCAGAAAAAGAGGTAATATCATGAAGACCATTATAGACGAAATATTAGCCAAACCCCATATTGGAACTATCGAATATACTCCACAGGACTTCAAGCCGGATGTGGATGTAAGATGGTGTCCTGGTTGCGGTGGCTATTCGATACTCTCACCGGTACAGCGAATAATGCCGGAATTGGGTATTCCGAAGGAAAAAATAGTCTTCATTTCCGGCATCGGTTGTTCAGGCCGATTCCCCTACTATATGGATGTTTATGGGTTTCATGGCATCCACGGCAGGGCGATTGCAATCGCTTCAGGGCTTAAAATCGCACGTCCGGATCTTTCGGTCTGGGTCGCGACCGGTGACGGCGACAACATGAGCATCGGTGGTAACCATTTTATTCATGGCTGCCGCAGAAACGCGAACATCAATGTCATCATGTTCAACAACGAGGTTTACAGCCTCACCAAAGGGCAATATTCGCCTACATCACACAAAGGCCAGATTACTAAATCATCACCACTCGGTGTTCTCGACGAGCCCTTCAACCCGGCTGCTCTGGCACTGGGCAGTGGAGCTACTTTCGTCGCCCGCGGTATCGACAAGGACAGGCAGCACCTTCAATATCTGTTTGAGCGCGCCGCTGCCCACAACGGGTTCTCCTTTATTGAAGTTTATACAAATTGCAACATCTTTAATGACGGCGCCTTTGATTCATTCACTAAAAAGGACGTCAAGGAAGATATGACCGTGATGCTGGAGCATGGAAAACCCTTGATTTTTGGAAGTAACCGGGACAAAGGCATAAGAATGGATGGCTTCAAACCCACCGTGGTATCGATAGCTGAAGGTGAATATAGCGTTGATGACCTGCTGGTTCATAATGAAAAAGACAGCACCCTGGCGTTTATCCTTGGCAATATGACCTATAATCCTGAAGTGCCGCGGCCGCTGGGAATATTCCAAAGCCTCGAAAGACCCTCATACGATGATATGGTTCATGATCAAATTGCCCACGAGATTTCCACAAAAGGAGATGGCGATATCATGAAGCTGATGAAAGGAAAGGAAAGCTGGACTATTGAATAGACCTCGGGTGCACTCCCAGGATTTTCCATTGGATTAACAGGTATTCTTCCCGGAATTGCTATTCGTAGTTTTTCTCAAACCGCGCATCAGGGTTGAAATCCTTGAACACCTTTTTGATGTTTTTCTCGGTCGCTTCTTTGCTGTTTTCCCAGGCTGCATCCAGCTCCAGTTTGGCGGTATCGCTCAGGTTGAGTTGGATGGATAGGCTACGCAAATCCGTCTGAAATCCAGCTTCCCTCTTGTTCACAGGCAATGCATACCGACTGGCAAACACATTGCCATAAACCAATAGATCATTTCGCTTTTGCGATACATAGTTCAGGTCGCGCATCAGGTCACTAGGCGATTCTCCAATAACGTTACTAGCCTCCAACGTTCCGATGGTTGCGGTTGCCGTTCCACCAATCCCAGCGGAAATTTTCTGTCCCTGGGGATTTTCCATAAAAATAACAGGTGAAAGACCCGTAAGAGCGCCAAGACCTGCTGTGGAAATAGCGCGGTTTTTCTTCCCCTTCTTTGCTTTGTTGTACTCCTTTTCCAGTTCCTTTTCCTTGTCGTTAAGCTGAGTTACGAGGTCCCAGGAACGCTCCAGAACTGTGCGGTATTGATCGTATAGCACCCTGTCTTTTTCCAACTGATTTTCCGTATCAGTCACTGTCACAATGATGTTCTTCTCCGTCCGGTTACTCTCCTTATCAATAGCGAAAAAGCTGATTTCAAATTCCTCCTTCTTTCCGGCTTCTTTTATGAATTCGAAACCCGGAGTCCAGCCAAAATCATACTGTCCATGGCCCTTTTCGGTGAGCGATTCTTCATGTATGGCGCTGTTTTCCGATAAAAATCCAAACGATAAAATATCATCTTCCCCATTAGGATCTGTAATGAAGAAACTCAGTTTCAACTCTTCGTCTTCTTTCAGATCGAATTCATCCTTTTTGGGAATTACGGTGATTTGCGGGGGTAAATCAGCCTGCGATACTTCCAGGCGTACCTGACCAATTACTTTAGCTCCTACTGGAAAGTCTTCAACCGTGAAAGACAGATACATCGGATTGGCCCGCAAGTAATTGAACTGGCGTGTGGACGGGAGCCATTTCATCTGACCTTGACTGTCAATTTCCATCCCCTGCGGCAACTCCTTCAACACCGGTTTGAAAATCAGTGAATCTCCATCTGGATCGTAAATAATTCCATCTTTCTTCAACTGATACGAATTTTCTGTATTGAAATTTATATAGAAAATCGGCAACTCTCCCACATTTGGCTGTCTGTTCACATGCTCTACTGTCAGTGATATATTTTCAGTAATTTCATTGCCTTCAGAATCGGATATTTTTACGGTTAAGGAAAGAGACTTAATAATTTCTGCCGCCAACACAAAATCATAAGGAGGTATCCAGCGGAAAACACCACGACTATCCAGTGATTCCATAAGAAATGTCGGATCCAGCAATTCATGGCGATACGTGCCACTTCCACCTTTTACATCTATTTTAAAATTGAATTCCTCACCTTCCTTTTTCGAATTCCAGTTTTTCTGTTCAGGGAGCATTACACTCAATGGCTCTGACTCCACCGGAACAGTAGCAACTACACCCGCCGTACCAGATTCCGGTATTTCTTCTGGAAGTTCTGCCAACTCACCAGTGCCGTAAATTCGGATTTGACCAACCACATAATCACCTTTTTGGTCAATGCCATAAAATCCCAGAATGAACATCTGCTCTTTTACTTCAATGAATTGATCAGCCTCCGGTGACCATGAAAGTGTACCGTCGTCTGTCAGTTCCATGCCTTTTTTCAATGGAGTGCCGGAGCCAAAAGCAAAGATGTTGGTGTTGTTCTTAAAGTATGGATGGTTTTTTATGTCAATAACATTGGATTGTCCGTGACGAACCTCAAACATCAGTGAGATGTTTTGTAATGTATCGACGCCACGACTCATAACCGGTGTCAAAGAGATGTCCATAGTTCCAGGATGTGAATAGGAAGGCAACACCCAAAAAATTTGGAGTAGGATTAAATAGAAAAAATCTTTCAGCATCATTATTCGCATGGATTCTTTTAGTTTATGGAGATCTGTCGAATTTTCACGGCACAAAAATAACACCTACGAGCCGAACATTCGACATCTAATAATTCTTAAGATGGCCTCTTTAATACATTTGGTAAAAAATTATCAGTCTTAGTGTATGCTAGCGATATCCTTTTCCGACTATCATAATAAATAACACTTTAGGGTCAAAAATATTATATCAAGATGTAAACTAAACGGGTTCATTCAGACACTACCATCAACATAAATACCTTCGATTGGTGAGTGTGGGCTATTGTCTATAATCTGTTCTTTCACCAAAAAACAAAACCCCGGGCTTGCCGGGGCTTTGATGACTTTGTTTTGCTTACACATACCGACTACGCCGGCATTATATGCGACATTTTCTAAAGAGCTACTCTGCTTTCTTTGACTTTGAAGCTTTCTTTTTTACAGGGGCTTCATCTTCATCCTCTTCAAGAGCAGCTTGTATTTGTGCTTTTGGCGCAACTTCCTTTTTCGGAGCCCTCTTGGAAGTTCCTTCCATCTGCTCTTTAAGTGCTGATAAAGCCTCAAGATCGCCAAGTGTATCGCGTTCTACTTCCTGATTGATGGCAGAAACACTGCTTCTGGAGTTTGTACCCTGCTTTTTCTTAATGATTTTTGGTCCTTCATCTTTGAATACAGCCGTATGTGAAAGAACGATTCTTTTATCCTCCTTGGAGAACTCAGTAACTCTGAACTCTAAAGTCTCCCCGGCATTGGCCATGGATCCATCTTCTTTTTCTAGGTTTTTCACAGTAGCAATTCCCTCGATTCCGTATGGGAGTTCGAGAACAGCACCTTTATCATTTTTGCTGAGGATAGTACACTTGTGAACTGATCCGCGGGTGAATAACGTTTCGAACGTATCCCATGGGTTTTCTTCCAGTTGCTTATGACCCAGTGACAGACGTCTGTTATCCACATCCAGCTCGAGAACCTGGACTTCCAGTTCTTCTCCAACTTTCACAAATTCAGACGGGTGCTTTATTTTCTTGGTCCATGACAAATCAGACACGTGAACCAGGCCGTCGATTCCTTCTTCCAATTCGATGAACAAACCGAAATTGGTAAGGTTACGAACAATGCCTTTGTGCTTTGTGCCTATAGCATACCTTACGAGAACATCCTGCTTAGTCCATGGATCTTCGCTGAGTTGCTTCATGCCAAGAGACATTTTGCGATCAGATCTGTCGAGCGTCAATACGACTGCTTCCAGTTCGCTTCCAATAGTGATGAAATCAGAAGGATTTCTAAGATGCTGTGACCATGACATTTCCGATACGTGAATAAGGCCTTCAACGCCGGGCATAATCTCCAGGAATGCACCATAATCGGCAACATTTACAATCTTACCTTTCACCTTAGTGCCAACTTGTATCGCTGCATCAAGTGCGTCCCATGGATGTGGCGTGAGTTGCTTCATACCAAGTGAAATACGTTTTTTCTCTTCATCAAAGTCGAGAACAACCACATTCAGCTTTTCATCAAGTTTCAACACCTCTTCCGGGTGATTAATTCGGCCCCATGAAATATCAGTGATATGGAGAAGTCCATCAACACCGCCAAGATCAATAAATACACCGAAATTGGTCATGTTCTTAATAACACCTTCAAGTACCTGGCCCTTTTCGAGATTCTCCAGAATTTCTGCCTTTTGTTTCTCGAGGTCTTTTTCAATAAGGATTTTATGTGATACAACTACGTTGTCGTTGGTGTAGTTGATTTTCACAACTTTCACCTCCATCTTCTTATTAACGAATATATCAAAGTCTCTAATCGGCTTCACATCGATTTGTGATCCCGGCAGGAATGCCTCTACACCAAATATGTCAACGATAAGTCCACCCTTGGTGCGACGTTTTACAAAGCCGTCGATTATTTTATCGTGCTCATAGGACTCCTGAATGTTGGTCCATGCCTGAACAATTTTTGCTTTTCTTCGTGACAGAATCAACTGTCCCTGGCTGTTTTCCTGCTCTTCCAGATAGACCTGCACCTTCTGGCCGATTTTAAGATCCGGGGTGTCGCGAAATTCGTTAAGCGGTACCAGGCCGTCCGACTTAAAGCCAATGTTTACGATTACGTCACGATCGGTGATGCCGACAACAACGCCCTCGACCACTTCTTTTTCAGTCACTGTCTTTAGTGTGCCATCGATCATGGATTCCATTCTTTTTCTATCCTCTTCGGAATAGCCTTCTCCATAACCTCTACCCTGGATTTTGTCCCAGTCAAATTCCTGCGCAGCCTGCGAAGATTTAGTTTTTGCAATGCGCGGCTTTTCAAATTTTAAGACAGGCTCGTCATCTTCCAGGATATCATCAGCTTCTACACTATCTTCTAAATCTTCTACCTCAGAAATTACTTCGTCCTGTGGTAAGTCTTCTGCTGATGACTCTAATTCGTCTTGCTTGTCGTCTTCTATTATTTTACTCATAATAACTCCCCCTCCTTCACGCACCAATCGCGGGGTTAGACTGGTGTTTTTTAGTGATTTAACCATAATCCCGAATCCATCGAGACCCGTTTACTCAAACGGACTGCAAAGGTAGTGATATGTGATTAAATTGCGCCTATGAAGAATGATTAATTTGACCAATAATGCAACGACACTGATCAACGGGCCACCTGTAGTACACCGGTGTGGTAATCGAGAATCACTTTTTGGAATAGCAGGCTTAGCCTTGCCGAGGCATTTCTGGATGCGGCGAGGACAAAGTTATTATTGGCGTTGGTGAGTTCTATGAGGCTACCCACCCCCAGGTTGTATTTTTCCTTCTGGACATTAAAGGCTTGTTCTGAAGCCGCGTATTCCGCCTGGCTGACTTCGTAACCTGTCCGGACATCCAAAAAATTCTGATACGCCTGCCGTACATCATTGAGAATAGTCTTGCGGAGGTTTTCTGTGTCCAGTTGTGCGTTTTCATTAAGTACCTGTTGTCTTACGAGGTTAGTCCGGTTGCGCAAACCTGTATAGATCGGAATACTCAGCGCCAGGCCATATTCCATGCGCTTATTATCAATGATCAGCTGCTGCTCCAGGTCGCGCAGGGATAGGTTATTGTATCGCGTGCTTAAATTATAAAACGCAAAGAGACTTGGCGCAAATGCTGCCTTAGAAACAGCAACGGATTTTTCTGATGCTAATTCCAACTGCTGGAATTGCTTCAGGTCATAACGGTTCTGTAATGCTACATCGTATAATTTGGAGACATCCGGTGTATAGGCCACAATTTCATCCAAATCCCATAGAGAATCAGTAACTTCAAGCTCTACAGTAGGCTCGTATTGGAGCGTAATGGCCAGCTTCGATTTATCGTTACTCAATGTATTGCTAGCCTGAAGCACCAACAACTCCATCTTTTTTACTACTGCCTGTTGATCGTACAAATCAGATTTGGGTTTATTGCCAGCCATAACCATCGCGTCAATTTGCGTCAGAAGTACCTCCTGGGTTTTGAGGTTGTCGATGGCAATTTCACGAAGTTCCCCATCTAGTAAAACTTGTAAATATTGATTGGTGACCTGAATAACTACATCCTGTGCGGCTCGTTTAACCAGGTTTTGTTGTGCCTCAAAATTAGCATTGAATGCCTTAAGTTTATTGATTTGTGAAAAACCGCTGAATAGATTTAATTCAGTATTGATAGAGCCATACATGTTATCGCTGATGGTATTGATAGCCTTTGCTTCCTGTTCGATAAATGTATTTCCGTTGGACTCCCAGGCATTTATAGTAGCAGAAACCGTTGGTCCAAATTCCCCCCTGGCTTGTGCGCGTTGTGCTCGCACAAGATCCATCTGGTTTTCCTGGGTTTTAAGAACAATATTTCTTTCCAGCGCTGTAAGTATTGCTGCTTCATACGTGAGTTCGATCTGCTGCGCCTGTCCTGATAATACACTCAGTATTACAATCGCCGTCAATATGGGTTTTATCAACTTTGTCATTAGATAATGGATTTATTAGCCTCCTTCAGAATACCGGGTGAAACATTTTTATTCCGGGAATCCGAAAAAATGAATACGTGTCTCTTTTACTGCAAGGTGCAAGCCAAGAAGTATGCCATAACAAATAGGCCTGAATCGCAGAAAAAAAGGCTATTTTCAGAAAATGCGCAAAATCATTTGTTCGCCAGCGGGGAGCAGGTGACCGGAATCGGACAAAAAAAAGAAATCCCGTTGTTTAGACGGGATTCTTAATTGCAAGCAGAAAGTTTTGGTTAATACAATTATAAGCTGCAAGATAATAAATACTGTGCATTACTCATAAGGAAACATCGCTGTTTTTTTATCGTCGGTGCGTTGTTGGGATTTTCACCGGCACCGGAATCTGGCGAACTTTGTTGCGGAGCAATAATTCTGTGATTCCGTCTATTTCACTGTCTATTCGGTCGAGCACATTCAGCACCCGCGAAAGTTTTTTCTTATCCATATCTGTATTTGGTTATAAGTACTTTAAACACCATTTACCTGGAAAAGGTTATTAAATATCCATATTGAACGATAAAAGGCCTATGAAACTACGATTCCCAACGGGGTAGCAAAGGCAGCTTCTGCCTTTTTTAGTTCCATATTGATGCGCTGGAGTTCGGTCTGCCTGTCTGAATCACGCTCTTTACGCAGGGCTTCCAGATTCAGCAAAATGAGTTTTTTAATTTTGTGAAACTTGATACGAAGAATGTTCCTGTACACTGAGTCTGTAAGCACCTCCAATTCCTTCGGCACAAATATTTTATACCGTCGCCAGTTTTCACTAACCTCATACCTTTCGGATACGAGGTCGAGCGCCGCGCTCTGAATCTCTGCATCCGGGTGACTTTGAAAATAGGACGGGCCAATGATATGACCGTTATTCACTTCCTGCCGGAATATATTGAACATACTGTCGAATACCGGATTTGAGAATTCGACGGATTCAAGTTCTTCTATATAGTGTTCTACCAGGTTGTATTCGTCTTCTATTTGGTTATATCCATAATTGATCAATAAGCGGATGGCTTCCCGTTCCTGATATTCTATTGGGTCAATGGCGCTTTTTTGAATTTCTTTTTCAAG
>JBGSYX010000401.1:0-10111 GCA_041750735.1 Cyclobacteriaceae bacterium | reverse complement strand
ACGATTTTTGGCATTCAGGCCTGAATATTTTTCATAGTATGGCTTGTTTCAGTAGTTCCGGGAACAATAGGACTTTTTTCATACCTTTCGGTTCAAACAAAAATGGTTCAACATCTTTTGCCATTTCATGCATATCGAGAACTGCACATTTTTCCAGTGTTTTTTTGCGAAGGTCATCAGAGCTCTGGATATTAAGTTTTAGGTTCAGGTATTCATAGTTTGGCTTTATGCCTCTACTAAGTAAAAAAGTGACATCAAAAAAATCCCGCCCTTTGTTTCGCTTTCGATTGATGATGGCATAGAATTTTTGTGCAAGCAGCAGTTCTTCTGGTGTCGAGAATATTTGAGTGAAGACATCAAACTTATTGAGAACTGGCTTATCTGGCTGATAACTAAAGTCATGTGCCTCTGTATCCAGCTGAATCAATATCCTTTCTTCCCTATGGCCTGATAATCCCTGTTGATACAATAATTCGGGGATTCGGATATAACAATGATAAGCACCCTTCATTACGTTACGAATCTCTGCCTCATAACCTAATTTCTCCAATTCTGACTTCACGATTCCGGAAATGCCTTTAAAATCCTCCTCAGATAATTGAAAGTTATCGAAATCAAGATCCTCTGAATAAATAGTGTTGGCATAGATAATCCTCAGGCATGTGCCTCCCAGAAATGCAAGTTTACTTGCAAAAGGACTTTCGAAAATGATTTCCAGGATTTTATATTGCAGGTATTCCCTCAAAATAAATCTTTCAAATTGATGTAAAGATACAGGATAAAATTTTTTAATCTCCTCGAGGTTAAGCATGGATCATTTTTTTTAACAGTTGTATTCGTCGCAGTAATATTTTAGAATGAAATACTCCTGCATATTGATCAAGTTTATTAAAATCCATCATCTCGTGAAACTGAGACCTATTCAATCTTATGCCCTCCAGCATATCTGGTGTATCGATTTTATTCAGATAGAAATAATCCAGTATTGATTTCTCAGGCTCAGCCATTTTTATGGTATGACCGCGGATATTCAATAGCCTGTAACCAAAAAACAGTGGCTCTTTTACATTCCGGTAACTAAAACTTCCCATAGGGGTTCTAAACACAGTAGTATTCCTTGTAGTAAGTGAAACCGTAGTAAATACACCTTCCGGTATTAAATTGTAAAATGACAGCGCACTTTCCATCGATATGTAGGACGGCGAGTATAATTTATTGGCAGAAAAAAAACGAAAAGCCTCTCCCTTTTCTACCTCATTAAAGCAATAGTAACCCCGTCTAAGTTTATTGATATAGCCTTTCTCCTGCCATTCCACCAATCGCCTGTTATCAAAATCGCTAAATTGCTTTCGAATATCCTGAACAGAAAACACAGGGAATTGCTCCAGGGCCTTTTTAAACATTAGATAGTTCATTTATATGAGTTGATTGTTAAAAATAACAATTTAATGAGACATAAACACAAATGCCTGTATTTTATTTGGTCCAATGAAAAAAAGGATCAACGCATGGCACTCTTTAAAATATTTTACCTCTAGCCTTTCAACTCGTTGAATGAATTTAAAGGATGTGGTTATGTTAAAATGAAAGGAAAATATCCTGTGAAACAGAGACACAAAAGATAATAGACTACTATAAGGTAAATAATGAGTATGTATTTCTAATATTTGAACCTGGATTATTTGCTCCTGCGATCCGGTGCCGGTTTAAAAACACACTTAAAAGAATAGGCAGAGATGTTCTGGTTATTTCTGAGGAATTAGAAAATCAAAATGCTGATAAAATCACTCATGACTAGGCCGGGCATATTTATGCCATTGCTTTAAGGAGATCAGGAATTCCTATCGCTGTTATCAGCGAAGCTTTAGGCCACAGTAGTGAATCGACGACCAAGGCTTACCTGGATAAGTTTGAGCAAACCGAAATCAACAACACCTTTCAATTTCTTCTTTGACCGGATCTTGGTTCGTTTCCAGTGAAAAATACTATGAATTTACCATAAAAATGGTAGGATATTGCTATTGACAAATTGTTCTTAAAATACGTGCTTTATCCTATTAACCAAACAATACAACCATGGACGAATTTGTAATCACGAATGTCTCACGGCAGGATCTTCAAAATCTCATTGATGAGGCAGTAACCAAGTCAATGCAACGGTATTTCAGGGAGATGAAATCACCGATCAACGAATACTTCGATGCTCCTGATACTGCGGCATTTCTCGGTATTAGTGTAAAAACGCTGCAAAGTTATTGTTACAACAGACAAATACCGAATATCAAACGCGGAGGAAAGCTTTACTTCAGGAAGTCTGATCTGGAACAATGGTTGTCGAAGGGCTATAGAAAAACCAATGATGACGTCATGGAACGGGTAAATACTAATCTCTCCCAACGGAAAAAGCGCATTATAGCGTAGTCTTGAGCACTGGCCTCACCGGACTCTTTGGATGAAACCATGTAGGGTGGTTCGTGCCTTGGGTTTTCAGCCAATGTGTCCGGGCGGGAGGTGTGAAACGGATGGGATTGAAAGGAGTGTTGCACAGCGACGCTCTGACAAGATCATAGGTTTCACACGGGGGGAATTCGCACACTAAAGCAAATACCACTTCATAATAGGTATATTCACTTAAAACAATTCGGCATGTAAACCGATCCTTACGAGGGTTATTTTTTTCGGTTCTTCAATCTGTATCCATATCACCAACAAGTCCGGTTTTACATGACACTCCCAATTATCCTTGTATTCCCCTTTGAGGGTATGAACTTTCATTTTTGCCGGAAGACCCAGTCTTCCTTTTTCTTGGAGTTGCTTTAAAAACTCTCCTATCAGCGGGTAATCATTTCTGAACCGCTTCAGATCTTTTTTAAATCTGGATGTATAGCAGAGTTCATACATTTTACATGGACTTCAGGAAGTCATCTACGTCATTGATTTTTTCAACATCCTTTCCTGTTCTTGCATCTTCGATTGCCTGAATTGTTTCTCGATTAGGCCCTTTTTCAATAATCTTGGATAAAATGTACTCAACATAATTATTGAGACTGCGCTTGTTTCGCTTGGCCTCAAGCTTTAATTCTTCGATAAGTTGCTCGTCGAGCCGAAATGCTGTCTGGATTTTCATCGATTTAAATCGTTTTTACAAAGATATAACGTATTGTTATATTAGTGTTATACAAAAAATGAAAAAAATGATTCATAGTGTAAAGGGAAGGCCTCTCCGGACTCTTTGGATGAAAACGTAAAGGCCGATTCCTCCGCTGTGTTTTCAGCCAATGTGTCCGGGAGCAAAGTGTGAAACGGATGGGATTGGAAGTAGTGTTGCGCAGCACCGCGCTGACAAGATCATTGGTTTCACAGGAACAATCGAAGCTGTCTACAATGAAAAACTTCATGACTGGATTCGCAAGATATACGAACGCAGCACCTATACCGCGGGTGGGTGTACCGGTGTCTGGGTGTTGGGCGCTACTGGTTTGCTGGAAGGAAAGAAAGCGACTACCAATTGGTACAAGGCTGAGGACATCTGAAGAAATACGGAGCTACTTTTATAAATAAACGCGATAGCAACGATGGTAAGTATTGGACATCTTCGGGTGATACAGCCGGCATTGATATGTCGCTGGCAATTTTGAATGACAACTGGGGAAAGAAATATACACAAGGTGTAATGCTAGATATGGAATACGACCCTGCACCACCCATCGTGGGCGGAACACCCGAGAAAACAAGTTGGCTTGTTGAGTGGATGATTGAAGCCATGTATAGTGCCGATGTGAGTCCACTAATGGATAGTCTTGAACAAATAAAGGCGACAAAGTCTTCTCCCTTGAATTGATTTTTAAAAAAGGAAACTAATTTTGCATTTATTCACGTTTGGATTTGGTGTTGCCGTTTAAAAACATTGATGTGTTGTCAATTTTGGTTGAGAGTACCCTTCACTCTAACGCACTTCAGGCTATTATTTGAATGGACATGAAGACATTGGATCTTTCACAAATCATTTAATCATTCCCCTTCAGTGTGCTACATACTGAAGTTAACAATATCATCATAATTTAAGCCTACGGAAATTGAAAGCGATCATATCTACCTGCTTAGTAAAATTTGGATTTTGATTGCTTTTCAGGAGCAATTGGTCTATTTCCTCTTCATTGCTTAATGAACCATGGCACAAGCGAAAAAATTTATGAACCTAATGAATCTAGATTTACCGATTAATTCTATTTTTGTGAGAGTAACAACAATTTTATAAAAGTAACACGATGCCAATAGTACGATTTGGTGTATCCCTGGAAAAAGAACTTTTGGAAGCATTAGACAATTATGCTTTGGCTAACCATTTTACAAATCGATCACAGGCCCTCCGCAATCTTATTAACCAAAATATTGTTTCTAACAAGTGGCAATGCAACAACCTGGTTGCAGGTTCCATTACATTTGTATATGACCATCATAAAAGGGATCTTTTGGTTAAATTAACTGAATTGCAACACGACTATCACCATGTGATTCTATCGACCCAGCACTTTCATTTGGAGAAGGATCTTTGTATGGAAATCATTGCAGTAAGGGGAAAAGCTGTGACATTAACCGAATTGGCCGATAAACTTATAGCAATCAAAGGAATACACCATGGAAAACTCACCATGAGTAGGGCGGATTAATTTTTTTATTTATATGGTAACACCTTTTTAATAATTGTAACACAAAATGAAAGCTTTAAATTTTTCCAGACAATCAATTCTGCTTTGCATGATTGCTTTTTTAAGTTTTTCTGTGCAAGCTCAGGATTCAATATCAGACACCGTTTATTTAGATGAATTGGTGGTTACTGGGGCGAAAATGGAAGTTTCAAGGAAACTTGTACCCGTTTCGGTTTCGCAGATTACTAAGAAAGAGATTGAAAATACCGGCGAGATCAACATTCTACCTACGCTAAGCACCTATTCACCGGGTGTTTTTGTTACCGAAAGGAATATCCTTGGGTTTGGAGTAGCAACCGGAGGGTCTGGATCGATCAGCATTCGGGGAGTAAGCGGCACGCCTAATACAAATGTGTTAGTGTTAATTGATGGGCATCCACAATATCAGGGGATATTTGGACATCCATTACCCGATGCCTACGTTGCCTCTGACGTAGAAAAAGTTGAAATCATTCGGGGACCAGCCTCCATCCTATACGGGTCAAATGCCATGGCTGGTGTGGTTAATATCCTTACCAGGAACCAACACCAGGAAGGTTTTAATGCGGATATCATGGCATCATATGGTTCATACAACACGCAGCAGTATTACGGTACGATCGGTTATAAGCAAAACAAGTTCAGCGTGTTTGCCAGTATTAACCACGACAGGTCGGATGGAATAAGAGAAAATACTGATTTTAAAATTACAAATGGATATACCAAAATCGGCTACCAGATAAATGATCAGTTAAATTTAACCGCTGACCTGAATTTCGCAACATACTTTGCGAACGACAATGGTTCCGTCGATGCCGATGAACCGCAGCCATTTAGCATAGATATTGACAGGGGTAAAACGGCATTATCACTTGAAAACAGTTATAAAAATCTCGACGGGGCACTCAAATTCTATCACAATTTTGGCACACACGATCTATCAGATGGCTGGCATTCGACCGACAGAAACAGTGGGTTGATGTTATACCAAACCACACAATTATTTAAGGGGAATAAATTAACCGCAGGATTCGACGCCAAAAAATATGGCGGCGAAGGAAACAGTGGGATGGCAAGAGATAGCCTGATCACTATCAATGAATACGCATTTTATGCTTATACCCAGCAGATGCTCTTGAAAAAAATATTGTTGAGTGCAGGCCTCAGATGGGAGAATAATTCAAATTATGGCGATGTGCTGGTTCCTATGGCTGGGATCAACTACAATCCGGGAAGCATGACTACACTGAGGGCCTCAATTTCAAAAGGATTCAGAAGCCCGACCATCATGGAATTGTACCTGTTCGCTCCGAACCCTGAATTGAACCCGGAACAGACACTTAACTATGAAATGGCGTGGTTGCAATCCTACTTCGATGCCCGCCTCGAAACAGAATTAACTTTTTTTTCTATCGAGGGTGACAATATGATCCAGGTGGTTGGGCAATATCCGAATGTGAAGCGTCAGAATGTGGGCTCCTTTGCCAACAAAGGGATTGAATTTGCATTTAAATTCAAAGCATATGATAAATTGTACTTTAATGGCAATTACAGTTATCTTAATCTTGACAAACCACTGCTTGCCGCCCCTAAACACCAGATAAATCTAGGCGCAAATTACACCTACAAGATTTTCAATTTAAATGTCTCATTACAGAACATCAACGATCTTTACACTAATGTAAATACTGAAACGACGGAAAGTTACACATTACTCAATGCCCGGCTAAATGCCAAAATCACGAAGAATTTGAATGCTTTTGTAATGGGAAATAATTTGTTGAACAAGGATTATGAAATAAATAGCGGGTACCCAATGCCCGGGATAAACTTTTCCGGAGGCGTTAAACTAACTTTTTAAATCGATGATAAATAAAGTTTTCACACTATGGATGTTGTCCTTTCTGATTGGCGTGCATTTATTTGCCCATTCCGGGAAACCTAAATCCCACCTGATCATCGATACTGATGGCGCGTTGGATGACATGCGGTCCATAACAATGTTTCTATCAGGTGAAGACATCAGGGTGCTGGCCATCACCTGTTCGCAAGGCACATTAATGCCAGAAAGTGTTTATTTAAAGGTAGAATCACTGCTATCTGATTTTCACAGTGAAGGAATTCCGGTTGGAGTAGGCAAAATGACCGGCCAGGAGCTTCCTGTTTGGTCGTCATTTGCCGAGGGAATTCAATGGGGAAATTTACCAGTGGAGCAAAAGGTCAAAGCCGGTGAAGACGCCGGCTGGATTCTGAACAAAACCACTAAAAACTATCGCGATAAAATTACTCTGATTGCACTTGGTTCGTTGAAAACCTATGCCGATTGGATTACAGCCAATCCAAAGGTTATAGAACAAATCGAGAAAATTGTGTGGTACAACGATCATGATATTGAAAATGGTTTCAATTATAAGGCTTCGCCCGAGAGTTATAATATAATCAGGGCATTGGGTATCAAAATAGATTTTGTTGGAAGTATGAATGCTAATTATGTGATTGATGATACCTACATAGATCATTTAAGGAATTTAGATTCAAAATACGCAAGGCAGATAGTAAAAGTTCACGAACAGACTGAAATCCGTCAGCGAATGGAGCAAAAACATCTGCAGTTCTGGGATGACCTAGTGCCCTTGTTCATTACAGATCCTTTCTTGTTTATGTCAGAGACAAAGGATAATATGCGGTTGGTAAGGTTGAATCCGGGTATGCAGGAGCCATCATTACATGAACTCATTGGTCAATTACTGGAATCGGCAGAAAATGCTGAAAACAGGGTTTTTAGGGCGTTCCCAATCGATACGGCACTTTACAAGGCGGAATATGCAAAAATACTCGATGAGACACTTAAAAATTTCGGAACTGATGAATGGAGAGTTATAAGTATGACCAATGAAATTCATGGGCATACTGGTATTTACTCCATAATTGGTGCAAAAATGGGAATCAGGGCCATGGAGTACTTTAATGTAGGCGTAAATAATATGACCGTAAAATCATTTGCCGGTAATCAGCCACCGTTGAGTTGTCTGAACGATGGAATACAGATCAGCACTGGAGCAACCATCGGACAAGGCCTGATCACTGTTTCAGATACCATACTTAATATTCCTACCGCCATATTTGAATTCAACAACCGGAAAATAATAATCTCGCTCAAAAAGGAGTTTACCGAAAAAATGCAGAAGGACATCAGGTATGGAGTTCAGACTTACGGGCCCCTAACGGATGATTATTGGCTGTACATTGAAAAACTTGCTATTAAGTATTGGAGTGAATTTAGCAGATATGATATATGTGATATTTCCCCTTTCACTAATGACTAGTATTAAATACAGTGATTCAATCTCAATTACCTAAAGGGGCGGGAGTGTTAAACGGATGGGATTGGAGGCTGTGTTGCACAGCGACGCGCTGACAGGACCATGGTTTTCACACGGGGGGATGGTCGACAAAAAAATAAGAGCATTAACTCCCCTCCATTGCTAATATATAGTCAACATTTTGTGCTTTTACGAAAACTTTAGTGACAATTTCTTATCGTCCTATTTCTGGTTAAGCCAATACTGGACATAAAAAGAATAAAATGCTGTTGTTTCACCATTACCATATTGAGTATATTTACTCAGTTTATTGAGTAATTTGTAATATTATGTTTGAACGACCACACATTCAACAACTTATAACCCGGTTAATTTAACCACGCAATTTCATTCAGGTCATCATCGGGCCTCGCCAGGTACGGAAGAGTACATTAATAACTCAACTATTGGCCAAGTCGATACAACATTTATGGGTATCTGAATTAGATAAAGAAAGCTTCTTGCTAACTGTTCATCCTTTATACAAAATGGCACCAAGCCTTTTCTTAATACCCAACTTATTGTCGATGAAGTCGCCAAATTTATACACACGAACCACGTCCGTCGGTCACAGGTAATCAAGGAAAAAACAGAAATGAATTTCAACGATCACGTTAATTCGCGGCAAAAAGACGAAGCTAAGAGACTACTAAAAAATGTCTCTTACCATAATCTAATGATTGATGCAATAGCTTTGAGATCAGGCTTTAATTCCAAATCGCTATTTTACGTTGCGTTTAAAAAGCACACCGGAACCACCGCTGACGGTTGTATTCAACCTTTACAAAAATAAAAAAGTGAGCACCTTATTTTTTTAATTGTGTGATTCGGCTTTGTATGTTCTGCAGATAAGCAGGTGGTATATTATTAAGTTTTTTGGCTTGCTCATAAACAGTGATTGCGGCATCGGTATCATTTAAATTTTCATAAACATTTGCCAGGAATAAGTAGGCATCAATATAACCGGGAGAAGTCCTAACTACATCTTTCAAAATTCTGATCGCTCCATTGATGTCACCTTTGAGGTAGATATAATAAGCATAAGTATAGCCATTTCTTGGATTCAAGGGTGCTAACTTATACGCCAGAGAAATGTATCTAATTGTTTCATCAAGATCCGACTGAGACAATAGGATTGCCAAATTATATGCCGCAACATCAAGGGTAGAATCGTTTTTAAGCGCCTGGATCAAATGTGATTTTGCCTCCTCAAATCGCTGGGTTTCCACCAATAAAAGTCCATAATTCAGATGAATTGATGCATTATCAGGTTCTAATACCATGGCACGACGTAATTTATTTTCAGCTTCCACATTATTCCCCAATATATTGTATGCAAGGCTGGCATTGACCATAGGCATTATCGCTTCTGACTCAAGTTCTATTGCCTTTTCATAGCTATTAATTGCTTCCTGATACATTTGTCGGCCCTGGAGATACGTACCCATATTATAATGTGCAGACCATGTATCAGGATACGCCAGTATAAAATCTTCGTATTCTTTCAAACTACCTTCAACACGTCCCCATTCCTGTGCCGTGAACGATTCTCTCTGAAACTTCACGAGCGATCCGACGGCTTTATTCCTGACTAGTAAAATGCTATCATTCAAAGCTTCCAATAGCGCGCCTTTTGTATTTTCATCAGTTACTAATCCGAGTGCCATAGCAGCAGAACCTCTAATTAAGGGGGACTCATCATGCAAAGCAGTGAAGAAATAATCTTCATGATCCCTTATATGCGTGTTTCTCAAAATCCTGATGATTGAATTTCGAAAAATGACATCTACCTTTTTATCATTTATTTTGGCCAGCATCTCATCTACTTTTCTAAAGTCACCATTTCTGCCTTCATAAATTAATTGTGCAAGTTTGATGGTCTTTTCCTGATAGTTGCCATACCATTGGGTGGCAAATTTATTTGCCCATTCCGGGCTCTTTTCAAGATGGCACAAATTGCAGGCATTGGGAGATCCGAATTGAATAGTAGCTGCGGGCATCGGTGGTCGCATAGAGTGGTCACTTCTTGTCATTCGTGCAAACTCAGTTTTGGGCATATGG
>JBGSYX010000400.1:0-2080 GCA_041750735.1 Cyclobacteriaceae bacterium | reverse complement strand
CTTATTCTGCAAAAAGTAGTCTGTGTTATCCCTTTTTTACCCCCTGTAATTTTTGTTTTAACCCCAGCATTGATGGAACTTTAGCATATATTTTTTAGGTCAACACGCATGAAGCCTACTTATAAGAATTGCGGAATACTTTTTAGTTGTAAGAAGATTGTGATACTTGGTTTTGCCTTGCTCATCTACCTCCAGTCACAAGTTGAAAGCTTGAAAGATGATCGCCACAAGTTGCGCTTCGCAAAACTTGCGGCAGAAGGGAGCTTTCCACCATCCCCTTTGCGCTTCATAAAGAGAATGTTTCCATTCATATCGTAGTATAGGCTGTCTTCATTATACTGGCCTGTTCCCCAACTTGTGGTATAATGGCGATGTGATGCTGTTTTTAACCTGTTGAGTGGGTCATAACCAAAGTTGTAACCCATTTGCTTTATGTCGCCATAGCCCTGGTTCACACTCCATTTGGCGGCAGAAATGTTGCCATTATATTGAAGTGAGGCAGTTACTCCAAGATTCAGATCGTCGTTATAGGCCAATTGCATACCGAAATAGTCGCGCGCCACATCCCCTGATGCAATGCCTGTAATACTGCTTTCATTTATTTTGGTGAGCCATCCGCGGATATTGTAGCGGTAGTCGACGCATTGCTTGTTATTTGATCCATCTGTAACGGTGCTGTGCAATTTCTTATCAACCAATTGGCCGAGTTCGTTGTACTCATTTTTAACCAAGAGGATATTTGGCTCGTTGTCCACCTTGTGCCAAGTGTGGGTAAGCCTACCGGCGTGGTCGTAGATTAGTTTCCGGTTGATGGTTTTGGATGGCGTACCACTCACAATGTTATGCTTAGTTAGCGTCTTCAGTACTTTTCCGGGGAAATCGTACAGGGAAGCGATCCGGTCTTTCCACAGAATTGGACAATTGGAATCCCGATCTGGGCAGGTTTAAACGAAACAAAGAACTGAACCGTTACCTCGACGCCTACGAACTTCGTGCCAATGAGGTGCTTCGCAGTCTTGAATCACAGGATTTTTCCTTCGAAGCCTTTGAGGGTAGCTACTTCAAAAAATATGAAAAGGAAGATGTCTTATCCTATGCCCAGGAACTGATTGATTGACTGATTGCGGAAAACAGGCTCGGTTCTGCTGGAACATACAGGGACACGAAGCGACGATTGATGGAATTTAAAAAGCGACTGTATTTCAAAGACATCACCTGTAACTTCCTGGAAAGCTTTGAAAAGCACCTCTTATCCAGAGGCAACTCTGTCAATACGATTGGTATTTATATGAGGACCTTGCGGGCTATTTACAATAAAGCGATTGCGGAAAATCTCATCCGGTCAGATGCTTATCCATTCAAGAAATTCAAAATTAAAACCGGAACTACATTAAAGCGTGCATTATCAAAGCCGGATATAAAACAACTCATAAATTATCGGGCCGTTCCTGGTAGCAGAGAATGGCATTCCCTGAATCTTTTCCTGTTCAGTTACTTTACCCGTGGTATGAACATGATGGACATGGCTCACATTACCTAGAAAGATAATATTATTGGTGATCGCATTGTCTATACGAGGGCGAAGACCGCCAATACGAAAAATTCGACTGAGCCCATCATTATCAAAATCGAGCCGGAAATCAAGGCCATCCTGGACAGGTATTCAAAGAAGAATACCTATGTCTTTCCCATTCTGGAGCCAGGACTATCGCCATTAACCAGGAGATATCGTACCAGAGCGGCTTTAAAAAAAATAGGAACGGACATTTCAAACATTGCCAAATCTCTAAACATCGATGTTCCTTCCAGGATCACTCACTACTGGGCCAGGCATACCTATGCCACCGCATTGAAACGATCAGGAATTCCTATCGCTGTGATCAGCGAAGCCTTAGGTCACAGTAGTGAATCGACGACCAAGGCATACCTGGATAAGTTTGAGCAGACTGAGATTGATAATACGTTCAGACATTTGATTTGATTATTTATTTCTTTTTAACCATCTCGAGGGTATTTGATGGTTGCTAAAGATATCGGTAATGATCACGACCTCTTAAGATGCACTTTCTCCTGATAAAAT
>JBGSYX010000399.1:0-7757 GCA_041750735.1 Cyclobacteriaceae bacterium | reverse complement strand
CGCCGAAATCGATGTTTTTTCAAGATTGATCATGGACCGGATCATATTCCTGGGCTTACCAGTTGATGATAATATTTCCAATATCATCACAGCACAGTTACTTTTTCTACAATCCACTGATGCAAAAAAGGACATTCAGTTGTACGTCAATAGTCCAGGAGGATCTGTTTATGCCGGACTGGGTATATATGATACAATGCAATATGTCACTCCTGATATTGCCACCATCTGTACCGGCCTGGCAGCATCCATGGCCGCAGTACTTCTTTCCGGAGGGGAAAAGGGAAAAAGATCCGCATTGCCACATGCGCGAATTATGATTCATCAGCCGATGAGTGGAATGCAGGGTCAGGCGTCGGACATGGAGATATCGCTGAGGCAGACCCTATCTGTTAAAAAAGATTTATATACTATTCTCGCGAAGCATTCAGGGAAAAAATACGAACAGATTGAAAAAGATTCAGATCGCGACTTCTGGATGCAGGCCTCTGAAGCTAAGGAATACGGATTGATTGATGAAGTTTTAGTTACGAAATAAAATGACAATGACCCAGGTTACTTGCTCGTTTTGCGGAAGAAAGAAAAAGGATGTCGACCTGATGGTGTCCGGCATTCATGCACATATCTGCAATTACTGCATCGATCAGGCATATCAAATATTCCAGGAAGAGAAAAAGACCAAGGATAACAACGACAGGCCAAGTTTTAATTTGATTAAGCCCATCGAAATGAAGGCGTACCTGGATCAATATGTTGTGGGTCAGGACGATGCCAAAAAGGTGATTTCTGTGGCGGTTTACAACCACTACAAGCGGTTGATGCAGAAGAAGGAAACCCATGATGACATTATCATTGAAAAGTCAAATATTCTCATGGTCGGCGAAACCGGCACTGGTAAGACCTATTTGGCTCGAACGCTTGCAAATTTACTGCAGGTGCCATTTTGCATAGCAGATGCCACAGTGCTTACGGAAGCGGGATATGTGGGTGAAGATGTGGAAAGTATTCTTACGAGATTGTTGCAAGCCGCAAACTATGAAGTAGAAAATGCAGAACGCGGAATCGTCTATATTGACGAGCTTGATAAAATAGCCAGAAAATCGGACAATCCCTCCATTACCCGCGATGTGAGCGGCGAAGGCGTACAGCAGGCATTGCTGAAATTGCTGGAAGGTACAGCTGTAAACGTTCCCCCACAGGGTGGGCGTAAACATCCGGATCAGAAAATGATTTCCATTAATACCGAAAACATCCTTTTCATATGCGGTGGAGCCTTCGATGGTATTCAGCGAGTTATTGAATCCAGACTGAACACCAGCCCACTTGGTTTTACTTCCAATACCGAAGCTAAAGATCGACTGGATCTGGAGGATAATAACGTGCTCCGCTACATCAATGCAAGTGATTTGAAGAAATTCGGACTCATTCCGGAACTTATCGGTCGCCTGCCGGTGCTGAGTTATTTGGATCCCTTGGATAAAAAGACATTACTTCAAATTCTAACGGAGCCGAAAAATGCCTTGACGAAGCAGTATAAAAAACTCTTTGAAATGGAAGGAATAAAGCTGGAATTTAAAAAGTCCGCCCTGGAATACATCGTAGATAGGGCTGCGGAATTTAAACTCGGCGCTCGTGGATTACGCTCAATTTGTGAGGCTATAATGAACGATGCTATGTTTGAACTGCCATCTACCAAGGAGGTTCGTGACCTGGTCATCACCAAAGAGTATGCTGAAGGAAAGTTCGAAAAATCCAGGGTCAATAAATTAAAAGTCGCTTAAGCACGGTTTATTTCCCGGTCTTGTAACCAATGATATCCATAATGCCTTGCGCAGTATTTGCCGAGGCATTTTCATTTCCCAGCCGTTGCCGCACATTGGTATATCCTTGTAGCATGGTGTTTTTATACTTTTTATCTGTAAGGATCAGACGAAGCTCTTTTACTACTTTATCCAGCGTAAAATCATCCTGTATTAGTTCTTTTACTACAGGTTCATCAGCAATGAGATTTACCAGCGATATGTACTTTACAAGAACTAGCCTTTTTCCAATTTCGTAGTTCAATTTGCTTGTCTTGTAAGTGACAACCTGGGGAACTTCGAACAACGCAGTCTCCAAAGTCGCCGTTCCAGAGGTGACTACTGCGGCTTCGGCGTTTAGTAGTAAGTTATATGTATCTTCATGGATCGGGATCACATTGGGCTCGTTTAAGGCTTCAGCATACAATTCGGCCGGAAGTGTAGTGACCATAGAAAGTCCGAATGTTTTATCGGGAAATGAACCAGCTACTTTGGCCAGTACCGGCAACGAAGTGATGAGCTCCTGTTTCCGGCTGCCAGGTAGAAGGGCTATAATTCCATTCGTATCCTTGATAATGTGTTTTTTGAGAAACGTTTTATCCGGCTGAAAACTGTTTACAGCATCGCAAACCGGATTGCCAACATAGCTGACTGGTACGAGGTAAGAATTGTAAAACGCCTCTTCAAAAGGAAGAATTACAAAAGCCTTTTCTACATATTTTTTAACCTTTAATGCCCTCTTTTGATTCCATGCCCATATTTTTGGGACGATGTAGTAAAATTTATGGCATTGAAGCGAATGGATATTTTTTGCTAATCGAAGATTGAATCCAGCATAATCAACAAATATTACAGAATCAGGCTGGTATAGTTTGATATCTTTGGTTGTCTGCCTTAAATACTTTCTGAGTCGCAAAAGATTTTTTATCACCTCCCAAAAACCCATTACAGCCATAGATTCATAATGTATAAAAAGCGTGGCGCCAGCATTTTTCAGCATGTCGCCGCCAACACCACGGAAATCCGCATCCGGGTATAACTTTTTCAGCTCAAGTATCAGGTTCGATGCATGAAGATCACCGGAGCGCTCACCGCAGATTATGTAAAACTTCATTTGTGAGGGCGGGTATAAACAAAATGGCTATTCACCGTAGTATTCGGCATAATTCTTATTTGTCTCCTTCAACTTTATGCAATATAGTACAGCCCGGCCATCCGACATTCTGTTGATTTCAGGTTGTAAAATGTGCCAAAACTCCAGTAGCAGGTTTTCACAACTCGTAAGTTTTCCCTGCATAAAATCGACGTCCAGGTTCAGGTTTTTATGGTCGACCTTGTCCAGCACATGCGTTTTGATGATTTTGTTCAAATCTTTGAAATTCACGACAAATCCAGTGGACGGATCGACATTTCCTTTCACGGTTACGGTCATATCAAAATTATGACCATGCCAGTTTTCGTTGGCACATGGCCCAAAGACTTCTTCGTTTTTTTCCTTGCTCCACGATTCATTGTACAACTTGTGTGCTGCACAAAAATGTGCATCCCTGCTGATATATACCATCACTTCAAATTTTCATTTAGGTGCAAAATTAAAAAGAAATAGGATTTCTCCTTTGCATTTATTGGAGGAAGGAGGGAGATTTGGTCATAGTGAATGCATTCATATGATTATAGTCACCGGAGCCGCAGGTTTTATTGGCAGTTGCCTTATTAGCAGGTTAAATTCCTCCAATTTCAACGCAATCGTAGCAGTGGATGATTTTCATAGTCAGGAAAAGAACCTTAATCTGGCTGGGAAAAAAATTATCGCCCGTATCGATAGAAATGATTTTCAAGCATGGCTGAGCGCCAATTATGAAGAAGTTGAATTCCTTTTTCACATTGGAGCGCGTACTGATACCGCAGAATTCGATCGTGATTTGCTCTGGCAACTCAATACCGATTATACCAAAATGCTCTGGAAAAAGTGTATTGACTATCAGATCCCACTGGTTTATGCTTCCTCTGCGGCTACGTATGGTATGGGTGAACATGGCTATGATGATGATGAAAAAGGGATATTCAAATTGGCACCGTTGAACCCATATGGCGAATCTAAAAACGAATTCGATAAATGGGCGATATCACAAGCACGCAAACCTTTTTTTTGGGCAGGACTAAAGTTCTTCAACGTATATGGACCTAATGAATATCATAAAGGCCGCATGGCTTCAGTGATAATGCATTCGTTCCATCAAATAAGCAAGACTGGGGAAATGAAGCTTTTCAAATCCCATAATCCCGCCTATAAGGATGGAGAGCAGATGCGCGACTTTATTTACGTCATGGATGTGGTTGAGGCATGCTTATTCATGATGCTTCATCGTAAAAACAGTGGGATTTATAATCTTGGATCAGGTAAAGCACGCACATTTCTTGATCTAACAAAAGCGGTGTTCAGAGCATTGGATATTCCCGAAAGCATCAGCTTTATCGATACTCCTGCCGATATCCGCGATAAGTATCAATATTTCACAGAGGCCAATACTGCTAAGCTACGATCAATTGGTTTCAGTCATCAGATGCATTCACTTGAAGAAGGAGTCCAGGATTATGTGCAGAATTACCTGGTAAAAGCGCGCTATTTTTAGGGATTAATTCGGCGAATTCTTTTCCTGTTCGTCAAAATCAAAATACTCATCCTCCAGCGTTGGAACTTCTTCGTCGGTCGTCTTTGTTTTATCAAGAATCTGTTTCCACTCCTGGCGCTCGTTGGTGATGTCCTTTTTTATACTTTGGGAAATAGCCTTGGAATCCAGTGATATTTTATAATCTGCCGTTGTCCCTGTAATCTTCAGTAACAGATTTATGCCTTGTCGTGCATTTTCAGTATAATCTTTACGTTGCGATATTTTTAGAAAATTTTTCAGAGGCACACTTAGGTGGTAATCAATCACATGGTCGAACGTATGCGTGCCACTCACCAGGATATTCGACACATTAGACCTGATCTCCATTTGCGGAAGATAAATGGTTCGGTTTTCAATTTTTATATGGTTTGTCATTCGGCTGAATCTCATCTGGGCCAGACTCTTTTCTTCCACAAATTTCGACAATTGCATCATGGGTTCGAAATCGTTTAATTCACCGTTTTCTATCATGGCATCTATATCGGCAATGAGCGAATTGCTGTTGAGAACCAGGTTTTTATTGAAATTCATATATAATTTGATGTCAGATGTGACTTTACCTTCCAGATTTTTATCGACCAGCCAATTCTGACTGAAATTATTGAACACATAAAAAATACTGTCGATGTTCAGGCCTGTGAGTTTCGCATCCGCTATGGCTTCTACCAGGTTCGGGTTCTTATTGTTTACGTAGCCGCCGATATCGACTCTCCCCCCCATGGACTTGAAGGATATATTTCGCAGCAGTGATACCCGCTGGCTGACTGACAGTTGGCCAAGGATATTACGGCCATGAAACCTTTTGAAATTCAGATGATTGATGTCGCAGTTGAATTTTAGGTTGACCCTGGGAGAAATGCCAAATTCATATTTTTTATTGTCGCTAACGGTGGTATCGCGAAAGGCAAAGTTGCTTCTGAGCAATTCGTCGAAGTTCAGGTGATTGGATTTCAAATCAGCTTCGATGATGATCGGACTGTTACCAGATACCAACAAACCGCCCAATTCTTTTACATAACCGTTGAGGACAAAGTCGCTCTGTCCGACGAGTCCTCTAAAATTACTTACTGCAAGATCATTTTTCCTGAAGGTGAGTGTCCCATTGACTTTGTTGATAGGTAGCCTTTCACCGGTAAGTACCATGCTCAGATTCTGTAATTCAATGTCTCCATCAGCTATGAAATTCTTTGAAAACTTAGGGTCTTTTATTGGTCCTGTCAGGTGTATGTCCAGCTTGACGTTGCCAAATGCAGTTTGGACGTATTTTTCTGGCATCAGCAACAATAAGGTGTTAACATCCGCGTCGCCTTTCAGACGGAGATCGATATAGTAATTTTCAAAATCACGTATAGTCAGGTTTCCAGAAAGTGGTCGCTTATCGAGTTCACACGAAAAGTCTTTAATCTCAAGGCGGTAATTTTTAAAAGTATTGATTTTCCCAGTAGTGAAATGTCCGGTCATGGACACGTTCTCAATCGCTTTCTTATAGCCGGGATGGAAAAATGAAGCTTTTTTGGCACCAAAGTCGACTGTTACCATGGGTTTATTTGGTGAGTCAAACCTTCCCAGTATATGACTTGAAAAATAGACCTCTCCTTTGCTGTCATAATCCTGAAAATAAGTTGCGAGGTCATCAGAAAGTAGAGAACTGATAGTTTTAACTGAGGTATTCACACCGATTATATCCAAATCCAGTGTCTTAGCAATTTGATCTACCAGTCCGGTGACCTTAAACTCACCTTTATCAATATTCAATTTAGTTTCACTAAAAGAGTAAATTTTTGAATCGAGATTGTATTCAATATCCGAATCGATTTCGACGGTTTTATTGTTAAAAAAAACGCGATCTCCTACGCGGATTTCATCTGTTATGAGTTCTGCACCTACTTTAATCGAAAGGTGTTTGCCTTCCTGGATCAATGATGATTTTACGTTTTTTAACAGGAGAGTGAGTGAATAATCCGATTTCAGATCACGGAAAAGTACTGTTGTATTCTCAGCAGTGATATTGTTAATTTCAAAAAAGCCGCCTTTTCCTTCGCCTGTTGGTTTTAAGATCAGGTAATTCGGATTTCCCATGGCGTCAACCGAAAGTTCGAGGTCGGCATTTTCTACATGCAAGCCATTGATCACATAGGTTTTATTGATCAGCTGAAAAGTATTGAGTGAAAAACTCACTCTTTTGGCTTGTGCGATTTGGACATCATTTACCCCCGAACCGGATTTCACACTTACACCTTCCATTTCTACCGAAATGCTTGGAAAATGTCTGAGAAATGAAACGTCGATTTTATCTACTGATACCGGTGTCGCAATGTATTTATTGCCCTCATTGATCGCATATTGAATAATCTCATCTTTTTTTAGAATAACGAATCCAATCCCGAAAAGGAGGATACCTAGGATGGAAAAGGAAATGCCAAGAAGAATTTTTTTTAACGTCTTGCGGATTATCATCGGTATACCTGGCGTTGAAAAGCAATGTTCACCAATCAGTTCACAAAGAAAGCAATTATTGAACCAAAATTGTGGGGCTATATTGAATTTCTACACTACGTATTTGCTTAAATGAAATTCTATTTTACCTTTGCATTCCAATTTAAAATCACCTGTTAAAGCGGGAGATAAATTAAGGGCTCTTAGCTCAGCTGGTTCAGAGCACCTGCCTTACAAGCAGGGGGTCGTAGGTTCGAATCCTACAGGGCCCACGTTGAAAATCAAGCACTTACGACAAAATGAAGTTGTAGGTGCTTTTTTATTTGCATACAATTTTCACATATATGAAAAATGAAATTTTAGCCTTCCGTTGCCAGGACCTGTCATTAAAATTTTAATCTAGTGGAATGGATAGGCACAGTACTGGTGGTATATACGGGGCGATTCCTATGGATCGCATTCTGGCAGTTGAAATTTAGGTGATGAAAAACGGCGCTAACCTATCGGCAATTTTAATTTAATCCAATGGATCGGATCTGGTTTATAATCCCCTTTCCAAACCAAATGAGCTATTAATCGGTGGGCTTTCGAATAATTCCTTGAAAATAGTCTGCTATTGGACCTAAATTACTTGGAGGGTTCGTAGTATGTACCTTCACTCCGTTGACAGCAATTGACGGATCAATTCATTTTTGTAGGAGTTTCTATCATCCAGATTATCTTTGAGTGTTAAGGCCAAAGCCTCGCTGACCCTAGCCTCGTTTAGTTTTTTCAGCAATGCCACCTGGGCGAAATAGTCTAAGTGGGGGAAATAAGAAGCGAAAAACGTTTGCGATATGCTATCAGCAAC
>JBGSYX010000398.1:0-19848 GCA_041750735.1 Cyclobacteriaceae bacterium | reverse complement strand
ATCAGATATGAGTAATTTATTGACTGTTTTAAATGGGAAAAATATTATTGTTCCTGATAACATTGCTAAGTTGTTAACTGAATGCAAGAGCTATAAGGTGTTTAATACGAGCGAGGAATTAGCGGATGCAGCAACTAATGGCAAAGAAAATGTACAATATGAAGTGCAATACGATGTGCCCGGGAAAGGCAATTATGTAGAGGCGATTGTACAACGTGTTAGAAATGGCATTTCGGCTAATTATACCGAAGCATACATGCGTCGCAGAGACCCTGATACCATGGTTATTGCCGATGACAACCCCACTGACAAAAAGCGTTTTATCGATAAATATGGATATGAGTTTTCAGTTTTGCAAACAGAAACTTTTGAATGGCTGAAAAAACAGGATCTTGCGGTTTTCTTCTACTTTGCAGGAAGGGAAAATATTGGCTCCTTAGGTATTGCCATAGCCCCAGCCAACGCAGCATTTTTTGCTTTAGGGTTGTCGATGTTGCAGGAAATGGTTGCGGTTGAAGAACTGAAGGTCGGCGCAAAACTAAAATCAGTGATATTTGTCGCACCCATATTCAGGCATACCCATTTTAATGGAAAGCAGGTTGTGGTCCATAACCGCACCGAATCAGTTCATGAACTATATTCTTATAATTTATACCCGGGGCCAAGTGCTAAAAAAGGTCTTTATGGTGTTATGCTCAACCATGCCGAAAAAGAAGACTGGATAATTGCCCATTGTTCGGCAGTTCAATCAATAAGCCCCTATGACAATCTTACCACATTTATGCACGAAGGAGCCAGTGGTGGGGGAAAGAGCGAAATGCACCAGCATATTCTCAGAGAATTTGATGGACGAGTGCTTTTAGGGCGCAATTTGATAACTGCTGAAGAAAGGTTTATTACAATCCCACGTTTTTGTTCGTTCAATTCAGTGGCTGATGACATGGCTTTTTGCCATCCTTCTGTTCAGAAAAAAGACGGAAAACTCCGCATAATTGATGCCGAAAACGCCTGGTTTGTAAGAGTTGACAGCGTTAGACAATATGGTGATGACCCTAATCTGGAAAAAACAACGATTAATCCATCTTCTCCGCTATTGTTTTTAAACATCCAAACCACTCCGGGATCTACGGCTCTGATTTGGGAACACATACAGGATGAACCCGGTAAACCATGTCCTAACCCAAGGGTTATTATACCCAGAAAAACTGTCCCGAATGTTGTAAACAGACCTGTTTCAGTCGACATCAGGAGTTTCGGGATACGCACTCCTGTTTGCTCAAAAGAAAAACCTTCGTACGGAATTATCGGGTTGTTTCATGTTTTACCTCCGGCATTGGCATGGTTGTGGCGCTTGGTTGCACCACGTGGCCACAATAACCCGAGTATTGTGAGTTCGGGCGGGATGGAAAGTGAAGGGGTAGGATCGTATTGGCCATTCGCAACCGGCAAACGAGTACCTCATGCAAATATGATATTAAAGCAAATAATTGATACACCGCGTACTACGTTTACTTTGGTTCCAAATCAAAACATAGGAGTATGGCAGGTTGGCTTTAAACCGCAGCTTCTCATGCGAGAATATCTCACCAGAAGGGGCGCTGCACGTTTACGGACAGATCAATATCAGGCTGCACGTTGTCCATTATTAGGTTATGAACTTAATTACCTTACTCTTGAAGGCTCAAAAATTCCTTCGAGGTTTTTAAAAGTATATAATCAACCAGAAGTTGGTTTCGAGGGTTACGATGCAGGGGCCGAAATGCTTCGTGATTTTTTCAGGACTGAATTACAAAAATACTTGAAAGAAGATTTGTTGCTTACAGGCAAACGCATTATTGACGCATGCTTGTCAAACGCAAGCATTGAAGAATACAATGAAATTATACCGATGAGTTACCAATATGAATATTCATTTAATAAAATAGAAGATTACGAGCAAAGTGGTGATAATAATGGGCTCTAAAGCCGACCTTGAATGGGCCAATGAGTAGCGACTTAAAAAGTTTTAAAATTTAAGCTGTTTCCAGAATTGCATCAGCACATAAAGTGCCTTTAAAATGCTATAATCTTATTAAAGATTGCGAAAAGGAGAATGTCATTTTTACCATCGCAGGAATGAGCAATGCCTTAAGTGGTTTTACCGATGCTCAAACTTATTGCCCGGTAATCGCCTGTCCGCCATATAGCGATAAGTTTGGAGGCGCCGACTTATAATCCAGTATTCGCATGCCATCGGGAGTTGCTCCTTTGACAGTTCTAAGTCCTGAAAATGCCGCCCTGGCTGCGGCAAAAATATTGAGCTTATCGAACCCCGATATTCAAAAATGGAGTATTGATTTTCAGGAAAAAAAGAGAAAGGAGTTGGAAGAAGCCGGTAATAATCTGGTAAATGGCAAATAATATTGATTGGCAATCGGATTATAAATTAGAACTAAAACATCCAGTTAGAGATAGTAGCGAACATACTATTGTCAATATCAATCTACTGTCGTTTAGTGGAGAAGAAAGCCTTCAACTACGCTCAGACTGACAGTCACCCCGAGACTGACAGCTTAAATGAAGGATGTCTTTCCGGACTCGTAATCTAGTGCACGAGCGTTTGCTTTTTTTCATTATTCCTGGCGAACCCCTTAAAATCGCGAAAAAAAACTCTCCCGGCCTTGTTTGAAGCAAACCATTGCCTTTTTTTTCCTAACTTAAATCCATTCAACTGCACCTGGCTTTTTTACGATATTTTAATCTATGATACCCATGAAGTGGCTAGTGCCAATTTTATTCCTCCTTATCTTCGCCTGCCGGAGAGAAAAACCTGTCGAACATTTGTCACTGAGAAGCAACATACTGGCTAACGAGTCTTTTGCCTTAGTAAAAAGCAAAGCCCTGGAAATTGTGAAAACCGGCTTTAATGCAGGAGATGGCTACGGAGAAGTCTGGATAAGGGATTACAATACATTCATAGAATTGGCATCTGAGGTGTATCCCAAAGAAGTACTGAAGGAAAACCTGCTGGTGTTTTTCCGGATACAGGGGGAGGACGGAAACATCATAGATGGATTTATTCCAAAAGAAAAAGCGAGCGGTGTCGGTTATGATTATATCTTTTCGGAACTGGAGCCACGATATGCCGGTCATAAGAACACCGTAGAAACCGACCAGGAATCGTCCCTCGTTCAGGCGGTTTACAAGTATGTGAAAAAAACCAGAGATACCGGATTTCTCATGGATACGATTGCAGGTAAAACGATTCAGGACAGGCTGGAAGCGTCCATGGATTTCCTGATGAAACACAGGATGAATGAACAATACGGTCTGGTCTGGGGCGCCACCACAACCGACTGGGGCGATGTGCAGCCGGAACATGATTGGGGGGTGTTCCTGACAGACGACACCCACTACGCCATCGATATCTATGACAATGCCATGTTTCTGATTGCCTTGGATAATTTCATCGAATTAGCGCCCGCTAGGGCAGGGCTATGGCAGCCGGTAAGAGAAAAAATTGCCCAAAACGCCATGAAATACCTGTGGGATGCAGAGCGGCAAAAGTTTATCCCGCATCTGTATCTGAAAGACTCACCATTTCCAGCTGATTTTGATGAGAACCAGATTTACTATCATGGCGGAACGGCCATCGCCATAGAAGCCGGCCTTTTATCGAAGGAGGAAATTAAGGACTCGTTGAATAAAATGATCGCCAATGTCAAAGCCTCAGGTGCAGGTTCTATCGGTTTAACTATGTATCCCCCGTATCCGGAAGGCTATTTTAAGAATAAGGGAATGTATCCCTACGGATATCAGAATGGCGGCGACTGGACATGGTTTGGTGGACGGATGATTCAGCAACTCGTGAAATACGGATTAATTCAGGAGGCCTACGATAACTTGTTGCCGATGACAAATCGCGTTGTGAAAAATGATGGCTTTTACGAATGGTACACGGTGAAGAACGAGCCAGAAGGTTCAGGGACATTTCGTGGTGAAGCGGGGGTGTTGTTCACTGCGATTACTATGCTCGAAAAATGGGCGAATGAACCAGTAAAAGAATAGTATGCAAAATGACACTATAAAATCGGCAGTATATAATCTGGCATTTGTTTGCTGGATATTTTTCACCTCTTGCGACATCAAAGAAACTGCGACTGTTGATGAGCCGTCTCACCCCAACATCATCATCATTTTCACCGACGATCAGGGCTATCAGGATTTGGGCTGCTATGGTTCTCCGGATATTCTCACGCCAAATCTGGACAGGATGGCGGCTGAAGGTATGCGCTTTACCAGGTTTTACGACGCCCAGCCGGTGTGTTCTGCATCAAGAGCGGGGCTGCTCACCGGCTGCTATCCCAACCGGATTGGTATTCACGGCGCCTTGGGGCCAGGAGCTCAAGCCGTTTTAAATCATCACGAAACTACTATTGCAGAATTGGTGAAGCCACTTGGTTATGCCACAGCGATGTTCGGTAAGTGGCACCTTGGCGACCAGCCTGGATATTTGCCAAAGGCCCATGGATTTGATGAGTATTTTGGCCTTCCGTATTCCAATGACATGTGGCCGAGACATCCGGAAAACCCGGAAAATTGGCCGCGTCTGCCAGTAATTGAAGGCGATTCAATTATTCAATACCTGGATGACGATCAGAACTTGCTGACAACCTGGTACACGGAAAGAGCAGTTGATTTTATAAATCGAAATAAAGACAAGCCATTCTTCTTGTATGTAGCTCACAATATGCCCCATGTTCCGCTGTTTGTTTCTGATAAATTCAGAGGCACTTCGGAGCGCGGTCTTTATGGCGATGTAATTGCCGAGATCGACTGGTCGTATCAGCAGATCAATGAGGCGCTGAAGCGAAATAATATTGAGGAAAACACACTCATCATATATGCTTCCGATAATGGTCCGTGGCTCAGCTATGGCACACATTCCGGGTCCGCGCTTCCACTGCGCGAAGGAAAGGGAACCTCTTGGGAAGGCGGCGTACGGGTTCCCTGTATTATGAAATGGCCGGGAGTAGTGCCGGCCGGTATTGTGCAAAACACACCCGCAATGACCATCGATATCCTTCCAACGATCGCGGAATTGCTTCAGGTGAATTTGCCTTCACTGCCAATTGATGGAAAAAGTGTACTTCCATTGATAAGAAATGAAGCAGATGCGCAAAATCCCCATGAAGCCTATTATTTCTATTACAATAGAAATGAACTGCATGCCGCGATGAGTGGAGATGGCCGGTGGAAGCTGAACTTTCCCCATAAATACCGATCGCTTGAAGGTCGCCCGGGCAGGGCCGATGGCATACCGATTAAGTATAACAACCAGATGGAAGTTGGGCTGGAATTGTATGATCTTGAAAGCGATATAAGTGAAACCACCGACCTCGTTGAGCGATACCCTGATATAGTAAAACAGCTTTCTGTACTAGCCGATTCGTGCCGCTCCGAACTGGGCGATGCCCTTACCGAAGTGACTGGTAGAGGCAACCGCACGCCTGGAATAATGATAACTGCTGAATAGTGTGCTGATGAAGACAGGAAATTTATACACAATCAACCTCTTAATGCTGTTGATTATTTGCCTAGGGTGCAATAGCAGGAGAGAACAATCTTCAAACACAATACATCCCAACGTCATCCTTATTCTCACCGATGACCAGGGTTGGGGTGATCTGGGCATTCACGGGAATGATAAAATTTCAACTCCGGCCATCGATCAGATGGCTGGGAATGGGGCACAGTTTGAGCGGTTTTATGTCAGTCCGCTGTGCGCTCCAACCAGGGCAAGCCTGCTCACCGGAAAATATTATCTGCGTACAGGAACCTCATGGGTGAGCAAGGGTCTGGAAAATATGCATTCCGAAGAAATGACCATGGCCGAAATATTCCAATCGAACGGGTACAAAACAGGCGCTTTTGGCAAATGGCATAATGGCGCCCACTATCCGGAGCATCCCAACCAACAAGGGTTTGACGAATTCATCGGGTTTTGTGCAGGGCATTGGAATAATTATTTCAATACCACGCTGGAGCATAACGGAGATCCATACCCAACCCAAGGCTATATTACTGATGTGTTGACGGACGAAGCCATCAGCTTTATAGAGAAGAACCGCGACCAAGAGTTTTTCTGCTATATACCATACAATGCACCCCATGGGCCATTTCAGGTTCCGGATCGGTATTTTGATAAGTATAAATCCATGGGCTTTAATAACAAAGATGCGACGATTTATGGCATGTGCGAGAATATCGATGATAATGTGAACCGACTTCTGGGTAAGATCAGCGAACTTCAATTGGAAGAAAATACGATCATCATTTTCATGACGGACAACGGACCGAATGGTGAGCGATATAATGGCGGCATGCGGGGCATCAAAGGCAGTATTCATGAAGGAGGAGTAAGAGTGCCATGTTTTATTAACTGGAAAGGGAAAATTGCCCCGAGTTCCATAGAAACCATTGCAGCGCATATCGATATGTTACCAACGCTCATCAACCTGTGCAATCTAAATAAACCGGATAACCTGGACTTTGACGGCATCGATTTGAGTGCATTGCTTTTAGGTACAAAGCAGACCATACCGGAAAGGCTTTATTTCACCAAAAAATCCACGGAGATTATTGTTCCCGATGGAGCAGTGCGAAGTGATACGTATCGGTTGGTCATTGATAATGGCGACACCATGCTGTTTGATATGAAGGCCGATCCCGGGCAATTAATGGATATTTCATCCCATGAAATAGAGCAAACGGATTATCTGGCTTCGGCTTATGGAAAGTGGTTTGAGGAGGTCAACGCCAGCTTTACTTCTGATGCACAAATTAAAATCGGCTATGAAATGGAAAACAAAACTGAGTTACCTGCGCATGAAGCATCGTTTTCAGGTGATATTCATTTCAAGGAAGGCCACGGCTGGGCGCACGACTGGCTTGTAAACTGGAAAAACACCTGCGACTCCATCTATTGGGACGTTCAGGTCAATCAGCCCTCCGATTATACACTGGATATTTTATACAGTTGTCCCGAAGCAAATATCGGCTCGGAGCTCATTGCCATATCCGGCGATTCAAAAGCGAGTGGATCCATTGTTCAGGCTCACGATCCACAATATATCCAGGGCAACGACAGGATTGTAAGAATGGAAGTGTATGAAAAGGAATGGGCGAGGTTGCCAATGAGCGAATTGCATTTGGCAAAAGGAAATCAAAAGATTGTATTAAAAGCGGTACAGATTAAAAACGGCTCTGTGGGCGAGATTAAAGGTATCGTTCTGAGGAAGGTGGTCGGAGAATAGGGCTGGATGTGGATTGCGCAAATCTTTTTATAACAAAATCAATTGTTTTTTAGGCCCAGGCAAGGCCGCAATCCTGTTTTAATTTGTAAATTAGTCGTATTAAGTAATCTGAAGTAACATTTTTGAATTTTAGCTTTGGTTGATATTTACAAAGTATAGCTTTTATGATGGCCGCATTTGTATAGTGCGACTCCTTTTTTAATATTTTTTCAATAAATAAAACAGCGATGGAAAGAGTAGTACACCAATCACAATTTGCAATCGCAAAATTCGATGACGAAAAAGCGCTTTACACATTGACGTATTTGCCGGAAACTGCAAATATGACTAATAAGGAATGGAAGGACTTGATGACCGAGCTACTGGTTGTTACAGATATGTTAAAGCCCAAATATATTCTGGACGATAACCGGGAACGGCTGTATGCGTATCCGCCGGAAATCCAGGACTGGACGCTGAAGTTGTTCCTGGAAATCTGGCAAAAAAATGGGCTACTCAAATATGTGCAGGTGCTGCCAAAGGATTTTATCAACGAATTATCTGCTGAGCAAATCGTTGAACTCGCGAATCTTAAATTTTCCAATGTATTCGACAATACGTTTGTAAAGACTGTTGAAGAAGCCCTCGAGTGGCTGGATATCCATTAATCTTACTAGCATGAAGAAAGTGATATATGAGACAAGGTATGTTCAGGTTTCATTTGATGAGGATACAAAAATTTATGAATCCGAATATCTCCCTGAGACCCTGGACATGACCGACCGGGAATGGCAGGAACTGATGATGGAAATAAAGGAACTTATCGAAACCTGCAAACCTCATTATATTATTGATGATAACAGAAACAGGCTGTATAGTTATTCCCCTGATATGCAGCTATGGACCTTGCGGCTTTTTGTGGACTCATGGAATATGATTGGCCTGAAAAAATATGTTCAAATAATGCCAAAGGAAATTATTGGCAAACTTACCTCAGAACAAATTGAGGAATTTGCCATCACTAATTTCAAAATGCATTATCAACATAAGTTTGTCGATGATTATACAGGAGCCTTGGACTGGGTAAATGAAACAAAGTGAACACGATGAGTCATCCCGAGGAAAACAAGGCATTTGAACTATTAAAAGAAAAATTCGACAGGCATGAAAAAATCCTGGTCCAGGCATACCACAGTTTAAAAAGTAAAGAAAAAGAATTGCTCAGATTGAATCAGGAACTGCAGGCCAGGGAAATTGAATTGTACGAGGCTAATGAAGAATTGCGGGTGACGAACGATGAACTAAAGATAGCCTTAGAAGAGATAAAAGCCCACAATGATAATTTGGATGAGCAAGTCAAAAAACGTTCAATAAAGATTCAGGAACAGTTCGGGCTGTTTCATGAATACGCCCATATAAATTCTCACGAAGTGAGGGCTCCATTGGCACGTATACTCGGCCTGGTGAACCTCCTCGAATATGATAACGATAAATCAGATACTATTTCATTGATCAACAAACTCAAAGAATCAGCTAAAGAACTGGATGATGTGGTGCGCGGCATGAACCGAATCCTTGAAAGGGGGACATTTCCCAGAAGCGGTGAATAATGTTTTTAGTCTTTTTCCGGAGAAATGCATTATTTCCTTTTTTTACCCGAAAAATCAATCCATGCCATCAGCACCAATAATGTACTTACGCATAGAATTGCTCTCACTGAATACACAGTGGCCAGCATACCTTTGCTCGACAGCAGCGACAACACCGGGGCTATAAGCATACCCGCCCAGATCAGGAAGGGTTCGCTGTTTACCCTGGTTTCAAATAATCTTTTAACCACCGGAAAGTAGGCGATGACAAGGATAGTCTGAATCATAAAATTGGTAACAAGGTGGTTTTGGGTAAAAATCCAGAAAACCACGATCAAACCTACAATAACAAGGCATCCTAAATCGAAAGGGGTAATTTTCGATCTTTTATCACCAGATAAGGCAATAGCAACCGACACCGTTATCACATAAATAACATCAACCGAATTCAGAATATTATCCGAAAAACCATAATTGCCTTCTTTCAGGTAAGTAATCAAGCTCATCGTAACTGCCACCGAAAACATGACCCACATAGCCAACGCTGGTTGAATCTCCTTTTTTACCAGTTGCCAAATGTAGCGCACAGTCAACAGTATGGTCACAAGGCTGACTGAGATAATAGAAAAAGTCTTCATAGTTGATGGTAGTACATATTCCGGATTTTTATGCAATGATAGTCAATATTAGAGGCCTCTGGCAACTTCGATGTTAATGAAATGGAAGTCCAGTGGAGGGGGTTTCGAGGGAATGGTGAACCGTTTAGTCTTCTGGACTTGAAAGTTATCAAGTAAGTCATAATGCTGGTAGTGTTTTCTTTGCTTTCACTGCGTACCTTTATAAGTGAATCTATCCGGACAAATCTAGTAACACACGATTATAGTAAATCCATATGAAGAACATCTACTGTAGGCAGATCGCCTTATTATTTTCCCTCTTGCTCTTGGTTTTAACCGGATGCAAGAAAGACGAAAAAAGTAAAAACGATGAGCCCGGTACCTTTGCCTTCGATATCACTTTTTTGAAAAAGCACCAAACTACCATCGTACTACAAAATGGAGATGCCATGCTGGCAATTTGCCCGGCTTTCCAGGGGCGTGTAATGACAAGCAGCGCAAAAGGAGAAGAAGGACTTAGCTTTGGCTGGATCAATTATAAACTCATTGAATCCGGTGAAATTCCGGCACATATTTACCCGGTGGGAGGAGAGGATCGTTTTTGGCTCGGACCTGAAGGAGGCCAGTTTTCCATATATTTCAGGAAAGATTCACCGTTTGATTTTAATTCCTGGCAAACTCCGGCACCCATCGATACGGAACCTTTTGAACTGGTGTCCAGCGATGAGCAATCAGCTCTTTTTACAAGAAGTTTTGAGTTGACAAATTATTCCGATGCGAAATTAAATGTCAAAGTTGAACGAAAAATTTCCCTTTTGTCTCCGGCAGATATTCAAAACATAATACCTGTGACTGATGGTCTTAATATCGTTGCCTATGAATCTGAAAATACCATAACCAATATGGGTGAAAATCCATGGAACAAAGAAACCGGTGCATTGTCGATATGGATTCTCGGGATGTTCAATCCTTCTGAATCGACCACCATCATCGTTCCTTATAAATCCGGTGACGAGGCGGAACTTGGCCCGATCGTCAATGACACCTATTTCGGTAAAGTTCCGGCTGACATGCTCATTGTCCGGGACGGCCTGATCTTTTTCCGGGGAGATGGAAAATACAGAAGTAAAATCGGTTTAAGTCCGCGGCGTGCACTTTCTCTGGCTGGCAGCTATGATGAGAAAAATGGCGTTTTGACCATTGTCACCTATACAAAACCGGAAGGCGTTGATGATTACGTTAATTCCATGTGGGAAATACAGGAAGATCCGTTTAGCGGCGATGCTATCAATTCCTATAATGATGGACCAGTCGATGGTAAGATGATGGGGCCGTTTTATGAACTGGAAACATCATCGCCGGCTGCTTTTCTGGCACCTATGGAATCATTGACACACACGCACAGTACTATTCATATTCAAGGTGATGAAGTAGCTTTGGTAAAGGTGGTAAATGAGGTGTTCAAAACTGACCTGCAAACCATAAAGGGTGCATTCTGAACCGAGTCAATTAGTATTTTGAACCATCGATTTGCAAGGATAACCAATGATATATCTGGTATCATGCGAAGAGCGAAGTCAAAATTCTTTACTTTTACCTTCAATTTTTTAAACTAAAATAACCTTTTAGCAACAGCTGAGTGAGATAATTGATGGGGTTTGTTGAATTTCATAACGCAAAAGATTCCTATATCTGGGACAAATTCCTGGAGGGCAATTCAAACGCCTTCGAGATTCTCTATGAGCGCAATATCAGTCTCCTGGCAAACTACGGTAAACGTCTATGCCAGGACAAAGAACTGGTAAAAGATGCCATCCAGGATGTGTATGTGGATCTTTGGCGAAACCGCACAAATCTCGGACGGACCGACTCCATTAAATATTACCTTCTAAAAGCATTGCGGCGCAACCTGGTCAAGAAACTGGTTTCTGCAAAAACCGCTGAGGTGAAGAAATATTCTGCGAATGACGGGTCAGAAGCTTTCGAAACCGCTCATGATTTCACCCTAATGACGCTTGAATTCGAGTCAGAAAAAATACGACAGGTCCATGACCTTCTCGATAGCTTACCGGCAAGGCAAAAAGAAGCCATATATCTACGGTTTTTCAATGGTCTCAACTTTACCGAAATCTCCAGCATTATGGGGATAAATCAACAATCAGCGTATAACATGGTCTTCAGGGCTATCGAATCCCTGAGGGAAAAAGTGGTATCAGCCCCCGTCATTTTACTCTTAATCACATTATTGGCAGACGGATAATTTTTTTTTCAGTACGAAGGGTAAGTTTTCAAAGGACATTTCCTTATAAGGAAAATACCCATAATTATATCCGGGCTAAAGATGGATTTTGAAAACTACAAGCTGAACGATTTTCTAATGGATGACTCTTTTTGCAATTCGGTGAAAAACCCGAATAGTGACGATGGGTTATTCTGGGATACCTGGCTCAGTGAACACGTGGATAAAAAGGATGAGGCAGACCAGGCAAAAAAAATCATAAAGTCCATCAGCTTTAGTGACAGGTCATTCAGTAAAAATGAAATCACTGAACTTTGGAAGAATATACAACAGCGCACATCAAAGATCAATAAAAAGAAAACCGTATCGATCAACTTCAGACTGTGGAATTATATTAGAGTTGCAGCGGTTCTTCTGCCATTTATTGCAACATCGGTTCTGTTTTTAATATACAGGGATTCGCCAGAACCAAAAATAATGGTCCAAATTCCAGTGATTCAAAAGATTAATCCAAAAGGCCAGAAACTCACTTTTTTTCTTTCCGATGGATCCAAAGTGAGACTCAACTCCGAGAGCAGCATCAGTTATTTACAGACTTTTGATTCTACACAAAGGGTAGTGACACTGGAAGGCGAAGCTTTTTTTGAAGTTACGCCGGATTCAAAGAGACCGTTTATAGTTCGGACCGGGGAAATCGAAACTACCGTGGTAGGGACATCTTTCAATGTAGAGGCATATCCGGCTGAAGAAAAAGTAAAAGTAGCTGTAAAGACAGGGAAAGTTTCCGTGAATATACCAAGACCAAAAACAAATGATGTTTCGGGCGAAACAATCGTTTTATCACCAATGGAAATGGCTACCTATTCCAGAAAGACCAATAAATCCATGGTTTCTGGCTATGATCCGCTAACGGTGTTGGGATGGAGCGAAGGCACGCTGCATTTTGAAAATGCGAGCATGAGTGAGTTTATTCTAAAACTTGAGCGGTGGTACGGAGTTGATATCATAGTGAAACGAGACAAACCTGTGCCAAAGGGAATCACCGGCACCTATACGCAACTGCCGTTGGAAGAGATTCTCATGGGCCATAGATCGGCTTCAGAATTCGATTATGAATTTTTACCTAATGGAAATGTGATCATTAAATAAGCAGAGTCATGAACGAAAACACCAGCTAAAAAAAAGCCAGCTGGAAAGCTGGCTTTCTGAATTCATTTATGAGCACTTTATCATTGGCGTGAGTAGGCTCATAGGAGAATTAACTAATTTTTGTCAAACCCAAATTTTGTCCAACAAAAACTCTATGAAATTATGAGATTAAAAGTACTTAGACAAATTATGACCATGTCAAAATTTGCATTTTACGCTTTAGTCCTGCAGGGCATATTCACCGGATTGCTCCTGGCAGATGACGCAAAGAGCCAAAGCTCCAGTATTGATGATATATACCTGGATGTTCAGTTTGAAAATGCTTCTATAAAGGAGGTTTTCGAAAACCTGGAATCGAAGACAACATTCAATTTCAGCTACAACCAGGGAGTAATTAATATTGATGAAACAGTAACAGCCGTGGCTTCCAATCAGTCACTTGGTGATTTTCTTCGACAATTGGCCAAGGAAACAAAACTCAATTTTACCAGGATTGATGATCAAATTTATGTGAGCAAAAGAAAGACCACGCAAGAGCCAGTTACTGAAAGGATGACCAACGTGAACCCACTTCAGCAGCGAACAATCACTGGGACAATAACTTCATTAGAAGATAACATGCCTCTGCCCGGTGTAAGTGTGATCCTGAAAGGAACATCCACAGGTACCGTTACAGATATAGATGGCAAATATGCGATTGATGCTCCTGATGGAGCAGTCCTCGTGTTTAGCTACGTGGGTTTCATCAGTGAAGAATCTGTTGTAGGGAATAGTACAATAATAAATATGGTACTATCGCCCGACCTTACCCAATTAGAGGAAATCGTTGTTATCGGTTATGGTACTGTGAAAAAGAGTGACCTGACGGGTTCTGTAGCTTCGGTAAAAAGTGAGGAACTCACTGCGTATCCTGCCATTAATGCTGTACAATCATTGCAGGGGAGAGCTGCCGGGGTGAATATTACCGCAAACAACGGTGAACCGGGAGCTGACTTTAAAATTCGCATCAGGGGAGGAACCTCCATCAATGCCAGCAGCGATCCGATTTTTGTTGTAGACGGTTTTGTAGGCGCTACCATGCCACCTCCGGAAGATATTGAGTCAATGGAAGTACTTAAGGATGCTTCTGCTACCGCTATTTATGGTTCCAGGGGCGCTAACGGAGTCATTATGGTTACCACTAAAAGAGGTAAGGCCGGTAAAGCCAGGATTGAATTAAATACTTCTTATTCTATTCAAAATGAAATAAATCGTCTCGACTTATTAAATGCTGATGAATTTATCGATTATATCCAGGATGCACGGCCAACCATACAACCACTTGGCGCAGATACGGATTGGCAGGATGAAATTTTCCAGACGGGAGCTATTCAAAACTATCAGCTTTCCATTTCCGGCAGTAATGACGTAGTTAACTATTACGTGTCAGGTGCCTATTTCGACCAGAAAGGTGTGATCATCGGTTCTGAATACAACCGATTTTCCATGACCAGCAATATTGAAATCAAGGCAGGCAAGAAACTGAGAACAGGGCTCAACCTGTTTGCGCAACGCACTACAGCCGATGGCACCAGGACTCAGGAAGGATCAGGTGGCGCTAGCAATACAGGTGTTGTTGCTTCAGCTTTTAAATTTGAACCGGATCAGCCAATCCGAGACGCCAATGGAGTCTTTACCATTGCCAGGCTTAATGACCCGCATGACAATCCTTACGCTATTGCTACGGAATATATCAATGAATCCCTAAATGACAGGATACAGGGCAATTTGTATGCAGAGTATGATATTTATAAAGACCTGAAATTCAGGGTCACCTTGGGGGCAACATCGAATAGTGGACGCAGCGGAGAATATAATCCTACCACACTTAATGCGGGAAGAAATATTGGTGGTGCTGGTTCTGTGACGGGGAATAAAAATACATTGCTCCAAAATGAGAACTACTTTACTTATTCCAAAACGCTCTTTAAAAACCATGACCTGACAGCTATGGCTGGATATTCTTATCAGACGCAGGAAAATACCAATTGGAGCGGTAGTGGTCAAGGTTTTGTCACGGATGCATTCTCATACTGGAATCTTGGAGGCGCCTCAGTCTGGATGCAGCCGACGTCCGGCCTTTCAGAATGGGTGTTGAAGTCATATTATGGAAGGATAAACTATGGAATCAATGGCAAATACCTGTTCAACTTAAATGCGCGGTATGATGGATCATCGACCTTCAGCGCAAACCATAAATGGGCGTTTTTCCCATCAGGTTCATTCGCGTGGAATATGGGTAGTGAGTCTTTCATGTCGGATGTCAAGTGGATTAGTCAGTGGAAATGGAGGGCAAGTTATGGTCTTACCGGAAATCAGGCCATTGCACCATATCAAACACTGGCGAGCTTCTCCACGGTATTTGCTGTTATCAACAATAATGTAGTAAATGCTGTACGCCCGACATCGGTTGCCAACGACGAGTTGACCTGGGAAACAACCACTCAGCTAAACCTTGGTATCGATGTCAGCTTCCTGGAGGACCGCATCAATTTGACCACCGATGTTTATAGAATGGTGACATCTGATTTATTATTCAGGGTGCCCCTTCCAAAATATTCAGGTTACCCTGATCAGCTCAAAAATATTGGTGAAGTTGAAAACAAAGGATTTGAGATATCTCTAGGCGCCAAAGTACTTACAGGCGGATTCCAGTGGGATAGTGATGTGAATATGTCCATAAATCGCAATAAAGTACTGAGCCTGCCTGATGGAAACGATATCATGTATTCTTCCGCTCCAGGTCATATGGTTGGCTTAGGCGATACCCAGATACTCAGGGAAGGATCACCGGTCGGAAGCTTTTTTGGCTGGACCTATGATGGTGTTTACCAGGAAGGTGACGATTTTCTGCCAGGAGGTGGTTTTGAAGTTGCTGCAGGTGGTGAGAAGTATAAGGACATAGATGGGACAAAGGATGCTGAAGGCAATCTTACAGGTGTTCCAGACGGACGCCTTGATGCCAACGACAGGTCTATTATCGGAGATCCAAATCCTGATTTTATATGGGGTTGGAATAATGAATTCCGCTGGAAAAACTTCGACTTGAATATCTTTTTCCAGGGATCCCAGGGTAATGATATCCTCAGCTACACGCTGCTGGAACTTGATTTGATGTCGGGTATAAATAATGCCACCACCAGAGCACTCGACCGTTGGACACCTACCAATACTGATACGGATGTTCCGAAAGCGTTCAATGGACGTACACGCAGGGTGTCAACTCGCTTCATCAGTGATGGCAGCTTTGCACGACTGAAAAACTTGGCGCTGGGATACAATTTGCCGACAACCGTTGCCGAAAAAATGAAACTCAGCAAATTGAGGATTTATGTAAGCGCACAGAACATACTTACAACAACGAATTATGAAGGCTATGATCCTGAAGTAAACTACAATTCCGGAGGTGCAGTCAATGGCAACCGCAACCTGGGACTCGACTACGGTAGTTATCCAAATGCCAAGTCTTATACAGTTGGTTTAAATATCGGATTTTAGAAAATTTCAAAACGCTAAAATAATATGAAAACATATATCAAGAATTCCTATAAAGTAAAGGCAGTTGCTCTGCTATTGGCGGGGATGTTCTTTGCCTGTTCTGATCTGGAAGAAAAGCCCGTGGGCTTGCTTTCTCCTGAAGGATTTTTCAAATCGCCAAAGGATGTTGAAACAGCCATCTTTGGCGCGTATGGCTGGATTGCTACAGAAAGTTTATATGGACGGCAATTCGTAACTGCCCTCTTGCTTCGAAGTGACATGTCAGATATTGGAGACCGGGGAACGCCGGCAGAAAGGCAGCAGGTCAATGATTTTACCATGGATGACAATAATGGCATGGTGTCTAAATTCTGGCCTTATTGGTATCAGGTAATCAGTGCAGCAAATTCCGCTGTTAACGGAGCTGAGTCTTTAGCATTGGAGGAATCGACCATCAACCCGTTAATTGCTGAAGCCAGATTTGTCAGAGCTTTTAGTTATTTTCACCTCGTTCAGGTTTTTGGAGATATCCCCTATATCGATTACTTCATATCAAATCCTGAATTAGTGAAGGAAATCTCCAAAACTCCGGCAGCAGAGGTCTATCAGAATATCATTGCTGACCTGGCTTTTGCCAAGGAGTGGTTACCTGATGCACAACCAGGCAATGTAAGGACCAGGGCCACTAAGGGCACGGCTGCGTCCTACCTTGCGTCCGTTTATCTGACGATTGGTGATTATCAAAAATCATATACTGAAGCCAAATGGGTTATCGACAACAAAGACCGCTTTGGATACAAACTCGAAGATGATTTCCAGGATCTGTACAGAGCAGAAAAGGCTAATAGTCTAAAGGAAACCATTTTTGCACTCGATTTTCTCGGATTGAAAAGTGGCAGTGGTGGTGCCAATGATGACATTATGCCGCCAATGACCGGTATCAGAGGTTCGGATATCCAGGGATGGAGTGTTTGTGTACCTTCGATGAATGTGTACAACACCTGGGATGATAATGATTATCGCAAGAAGGTGAGTTTTGATGCAGAAACACCGATGGGTGGCATCATCAAACCATATACAGAGTTTGTAAATACCAAAAGGCCACATATTGCCAAGTACAGAAGATTCCCAGGCAATGCGAACGCCGAAGGCAGGTATTCAGATCATAACTATGCGTGTTTCCGGTATGCTGAAGTACTGCTGACCGCAGCGGAGGCACTTGCCGAAGTAAGTGGAGGTCCTAACGCAGAAGCAGAAGGGTATGTAAACCAGGTGCGTGCACGGGCAAGGAATAATGCAGGAACGCCTTCTGCTTTTCCTGAAGATATAATGAGCGGAATGAGCAAAACTGAATTTATTGATGCTGTTCTGGAAGAGAGACGACTGGAACTCGCCTTTGAATACAAGCGTTGGTACGATATAAAGCGCAGGAACCTTGGTGAAGTAGCCTTCAAAGGACCAAATGCTTTGGAGCCTCACGCGAACTTTGATGCAACAAGAGATTACCTCATGCCTCTGCCGCGTACAGAGCTGGATGTAAATCCAAACCTGAAACCGCAAAATCCGGGTTATTAGGTTAACTAAATGAATCGAAGGCCCATCAATGAGGTGGGCCTTTTTTTTGACTTAAAACCATACCTTTGAGCGATTCTTTAGGAGCAAATCAACATGAAAAAACTAATGCTAAAAAAATGAAAAGATCATTACTACTTCTGATAGTCCTCGTAATTATTGCCGTTGCTTGTGACAAGAACACCACTGAAAAGCAAGCACTCAATAACGACGATTTCCTGACAAACAGCATCACAATCGTAGCTGAGCAACTCGATGGGGCAGTAGCACATTATCAGGACCTGACAAAATTCCCAAGGTCCTCAAACCCTGACGGGACTCCTATATTGGTGGAAGGAAAAAACTGGGTGAGCGGCTTTTTCCCGGGAAATCTATGGATGATGTATCAGTTGCAGCAGGATGAAAAGTGGAAGCAGGCGGCAGTTAAGTGGACTGAAGCGTTGAGCGAGCAACAATACAACACTGGTACACATGACGTTGGTTTTATTATCAATTGCAGTTATGGCAATGGGTTAAAACTCACTAAAAATGAAGATTATGCCCCTGTTATCATTCAAACTGCGCGCAGCCTGATGATGCGTTATGATTCTGTCGTGGGCTGCACCAAGTCATGGGATTGGAGCAATGAGTGGCAGTTCCCGGTCATTATTGATAATATGATGAACATGGAACTATTGTTTGAAGCAACAAAGCTGTCTGGCGACGAATCTTTTAAAAAGGCAGCGATACACCATGCGAAAACGACTATGCTAAATCACTATCGTGCAGATAACAGTTCATGCCATGTTGTTGATTACAATCCCGAAACCGGAGAAGTGCTTGAGAAGGTGACCCATCAGGGAATCAGTGATTCGTCGGCATGGGCTCGCGGACAGGCATGGGGTTTATACGGTTTTACTATGTGCTATCGGGAGACAGGCGACCAGGAATTTCTTAATCATGCTGAAAAAATTGCAGCTTTCATTATGAACCATCCACGAACACCGGAGGATCTTATACCATATTGGGATTATGATGCACCCGGCATACCAAATGAGCCACGCGACGCGTCCGCCGCCGCCATCACTGCCAGCGCCCTTCTGGAGTTAAGAGAATATTCGCCGGTGAATGCGGATAAATATTACAAATATGCTGAGACCCTGCTGAGAAACCTATCTACTGATGACTATCTCGCGTCAGGAGGAACAAATAATTATTTTATTCTTAAACACTGCACAGGCCACAAACCAAAAGATTCTGAGATAGATGCGCCTCTGGTTTACGGAGATTATTATTACCTGGAAGCATTGCTGCGCTATAAAGAGTTGCAGGCAAAAAAAGAATAGCTTAATTTCCAGCTATAAAATTAATCGACGCATATGGCACAATCGCCTTCTTCAGTTATAATGGTGAGTCCGGATCATTTCCGGTTCAACCACGAAACAGCCCCGACGAATGCATTTCAAAACCAGGATTTGCTATGCGAGGGTCAGCATATTCACGAAAAGGCGATGGATGAGTTTAGAAAGCTGGTGGAACTACTTCGCGAAAATGGGGTAGAAGTCCATGTTTTTTCTTCACCCAAGGGTAAAACTACACCAGATGCCGTATTTCCGAATAACTGGATTTCATTTCATGAAGATGGCAGGGTTTTCCTCTATCCAATGCTCACACCAAACAGGCGTGAAGAGCGTAGAATGGAGATCATTGATGAAGTAAAGAAGCATTTTTTCGTTACCGAAATTGTCGATCTTACTCAAGAGGAAAATGACGATCGGATTCTGGAAGGCACGGGAAGTATTGTATTTGACAGGCATAGCATGGTCGCCTACGCCAATGCTTCCGCCAGGACAAACAAAAATCTCTTTTATGACGTCGTGGAAATGCTTGGTTATGAAGGCGTCTTTTTCAGG
>JBGSYX010000397.1:0-2048 GCA_041750735.1 Cyclobacteriaceae bacterium | reverse complement strand
TGGTCTCGCCATATATGAACCTCCTTCGTTCTACGTACTCCATACTACATAGATTGGTTAACATATTTCAATGACTTCTTTCTCCGTGATAACTACGTTCACACGAACGTCATGAGACTCAGCATAGGTATCCGGCACTATTTGTTCCGAAAACGCCAAACCCATAATTGGGACATGTACCTGTTGCAGCAACCTATCGTAGTACCCATGGCCATGCCCGATTCGGCCCCCAAGCCTGTCAAATGCTACTCCCGGAATAATGAAAAGGTCTATCGCCGTTGCCATCACTTCCCTGTTTTCACCAGCAGGTTCCAATATGCCGAAAGCGCCAGGAGTTAATTCTTCCGGAGCTGAAGTAGTATGTAACCGTAGCGTTCCGTCAGCATGCACTTTAGGGATTACCACCTGTTTATGTGTTAAGCTTTGGCGCATTATTCCTGACGTATCTACCTCATCAGCCAATGATACATACAGGCAAACCACTTTAGCGGCCGTATATTCGGGACGAAGAAATACTTTTTCTCCGATTACCGTACTCGCCTGCAGTCTGTCTGATGCTGTTATCTCCCGTCTACGGCGTAATGCCGTTTCACGAATGCCTATTTTGGGATGAAGTATTTCCATTAGGGGTATTATAAATCACAAAATCAGGATAGAATACTGTAGATGACGACACTTGATCAAACCATTTATACGCTATTAAAACTCGTTCCGCGCGGGAAAGTCACGACGTATAAAGCACTCGCACATGCCGCCGGGACAACTGCATATAGAGCCGTCGGACAAGCTATGCGTAAAAATCCGTTTGCACCGGATGTTCCGTGCCACCGCGTTGTTTCATCTACCGGCAAATTAGGTGGGTTTATGGGAAAAACAGCGGGTCCGGAAATTCAGAAAAAAATTCGTCTGTTGGCCGAAGAAGGCGTAACGGTACACCAGGGAAAAATAACTGATTTTGAAACCCGCCTCTTTACGTTTTTGTAAATTCCCCCGCACCAAAACGAAAACCGTGATACCATAAATATAATGTCCATAATAGCCCTGCTTATCATGCTTTTTGTGGTATTAATTGCCGTACTTGTAGCCGGGGTAATTTACCACTTCGCGCGCGCGACACAACTGGAAAAAAAACAGGAACAATCTTCGCTGACCATTGTCCAATTAGAAGCACAGTTGAAAGTAACTCAAAAAAACCTGGATGTACTCCAACAAACTAACCGTGAGCAAATACTATCCGGAACAGTACTAAAAGAGATTGATCAGGCAGTAATAGTTTTGGACCAGTCCGGCGTTGTTTCCTTGTTTAATCCTGCTGCCGAACGATTAACCGGTTTATACCGGGTGGACACATTAAAAAAACAATTCCACGATGTACTCCAATTTACTAATCAAAAAGATGAACCCGAAATTGCGGCTATTCAAAATGGACTACTGGGTCACGTAGCCACGTTTCCTAAGTGGACATTTGTTACAAATAGAACCACGAAAGTACCGTTTACCGGTGCCGTAACTCCACTTAAAAATCCTGACGGTACAAATTCTATCGTCCTAATTTTGAAAGATGGGACACAAGAATTTAAAGATATTGAAGAAGAAAAAGCCTTTTTTTCCGCTGCCGCTCATGAGTTACGATCTCCGCTTACCACCATTCAGGCTGTACTATCGCTACTGGTTAACGACTTTGATACCTTCCCTAAGGAGAAAACCCACGAGATGCTCAAAGAGACCCTGGACTATACTGCCCATTTGATGCTGCTCGTAAACGATTACTTAAGTGTTTCCCGAATAGAGCAAGGAAGAATTGAATTAAAACGTGAACCGTTTGATTTATCTTCGCTCGTAAAGGAAGTCATCAGTAAATCAGAATTACAGGCAAAAGAACACCGGCTTTACCTTAATCATACTATTACCGAACTCATTCCTAAGGTGTTGGGTGACCGCGACAAAGCGCAAGAAATAATTACCAATCTGATTAGTAATGCCATCAAGTACACACACCAAGGCGGAGTAGAAATTACACACAAAGTTGAAGGATCATATGTCGCCAC
>JBGSYX010000396.1:0-1782 GCA_041750735.1 Cyclobacteriaceae bacterium | reverse complement strand
AAGATATTGGCCTGCAGATTTTAAGTGGTTCATATGTAGAGTGCGATTGCAAAGGTTTTCGTTCATTGAAACTGAAAGGTAGATTGCAACTATCTGAAGAAAAATATGTGCTAGCTGATATGCAAGGAACTGCTCAAGCTGGCAAAGTATCGGCTTATTTTGAAACAACTATACAAAATTGGAACGACTTAACTTTTAGTGTAAGTTTGGATCCTTTCCAGTTAAAGCAATACCCCGATTTTACGTTTCAATGCAAGGACCTGGCAGTTGATTTCAGCGATTTAAAAAATCCGGAAAATTTGCGTTTCCCACAATCGTATCAAAATAATTTTGCCACATCAACGATCAATTTATGGCGCGGAATATACATTGGCGAAGCAAACGTAATACTAGGAAATAAATTTAAACGGCAAAACGCTACTGCTCCTATATCGTTTGGAGTTCAGGATTTATTGATAGACGAATTGGGGTTCTCGGGCAAAATTTTTGGTCGTAACCTTTTAGGAATAAACGAAGGGAGCTTAGCCGGGTGGAAATTCTCAATTGATGAGCTAATGCTAGAATTTAACAAAAGTAATCTGGTAGGTGGTTCGTTGGCCGGATTAGTTCATGTACCTGTTTTTAATGAGAATACTAATTTTATCTATGCTGCTAAACTCGATGTTCTGGGTAATTATGCCTTTGTTGTTTCTCCGCAAGATTCCGTTTCATTTAATTTATTTGGCGAGTCGAGACTCAATCTTTATAAAACTTCGTTTATAAGTATCGTATCTGAAAGGGATAAATTTATCCCAACAGCTTGCTTCAATGGCAATCTTTCAATAAATACACCGGATGCATCAAATTCGAAAGATGGGGCAAAAGTGAGCCTCACAGGTATTGAATTTCAAAACTTCAGGGTATCAACACAGGAACCTTTTGTTGATATAGAATATTTTGCCTATCACGGGAACAATCAGGGGAGTTTGGCCAAATTTCCCATAACCATTAAAGACATTATCCTTAGAAAATATAATGCTGGGCTCAAACTCTCAGTAATTGCATCAGTCAATCTTAAAAATTCGTCTGAAGAAGGATTCAGTGGGACTACCGGAATATCGTTCCTGGCAGATCGTGATGGTTATCGATACAACTACAAAGGATTGGAAATTGATAAAATCCGGGTTCAAATTGAAAAACCAAATGCGTTTTCCATTATTGGCGAAATTGCCTTTGCTCGGGGTGATGAAATTTATGGCAACGGTTTTCGTGGAATGCTGAAAGCGACTTTCAACAAAAAGATAAATATTGAGGCTGTTGCTATTTTTGGAAATGTTAATGGGCTACGTTATTTCTTTGTCGATGGTTTATATGCTCAGGTTCCCGGAATTCAAGCCGGTCCAATTACTATTTTTGGTTTTGGAGGAGGTTTATATCACCACATGAAACAGCAAGTAGGCTCGATGGATCCTAATTCGTTTGGAGCCTCTCTGTCCGGAATAGTTTATAAACCCGATGAAACCATTGCTATTGGAATCCGGGCTACTGTTAAGCTTGGAATAGTAAAGGACGAGCTATTGAATGCACAGGCAACTTTCGATATTTCATTTACTACACATGGAGGTATTGCAGCCATACTATTCGAAGGAAATGCACAGTGCATAACCCCACCTGTAAATATTGATCTTTCAAAATTTAAGAAAATTGCCGGCAAAACGGCTGATCCGTTAGCCAATAAAAAGCCCGATACTGAAACTTCTGAGAATAAAGGTGCCATTTCAGCATCCTTGCATATGGTGCAGG
>JBGSYX010000395.1:0-7448 GCA_041750735.1 Cyclobacteriaceae bacterium | reverse complement strand
GAGACCATCTTTTTTCTTTATTCTGAAGGCTTTGGCGAATTCGACACCTACCGTCGCGTATTCATCATCAGCGCCGCAGATCACGGTGATTTCAGCGTTTTGTTCTAACGCTTTTTGCAGTGATTCCTCATCGGAAGTGGTAGGAGCGCCATCCACAATATCGAATCCACCGCAACCGATAAATCCTCCACTGAATTGTGCTCGTGCTGAGCGCATGGCCGGGTTGCCGCCGATAAGGGCGAGATATGCCTTTGGTCTTTTCCCGGTTTTTTTAGCGAATGTGTCAGTATTCATTCTAAGCAGTTCAAACTCAGCAGCTCCACTGGTCTGAGGAATCACCTCTGCATCGCTGTTTACCGGTCGTGCCACCACCGTTGCCGGATCAATCACTTCCTTTGCATTCGGATATTGATTGGTTCCAACAAAAATACTGCGCCGCTGCGCCGCAAGTGAAAGGCGTTTGTTTCGCGTTTCTGCTATGGCACTCTGGATTTTTCCTGCCTTAACACTATTCAGATAACCGCCTTCCTTTTCGATCTCTGCAAAAAGTTCCCAGGCTTTCTTCACCATTTGGTCGGTGATATTTTCGATATAATACGAACCCGCGGACGGATCAGCAACTTTATCGAAATATGACTCTTCCTTAATAATATTAGATACATTCCTGGCAATCCGTCGTGAAAATGGGGTTGGCTTGGCAAAAATATCGTCGTAGGCTACTATGGTCAGTGCGTTGCAACCGCCGATAATGGCGGCCATGGCTTCCGTGGTATTTCGGAGCATATTCACGTATGGATCATAAATGGTTTTTGTCCATAGGGATGAAACCGAATGAATACTCAGTGTTCCCGGGTCATAATTTTTGATGCCATATGTTTCAGCGATTTTATAAAATAGAACCCGAAGCGCCCGCAGTTTGGCAATTTCCAGGAAGTAATCCGTACCAACGGCCATGGAAAATTCGATATTTCTGATGACTTTATCGGCGCTTACCCCCAGGCTTCCCAATTGCTCAATATATTCAACAGCCATATTCAGCACATAAGCCAGCTCCTGGGTCAGGCTTGATCCGGCATTCTGAAACTGGCTTCCATTTATCGTGAGGCCATAAAATCTATCCGACGGATCGGTAACTTCGATAATGTCTTTTAGAATTTTAAATCCATCCTCGGCCATTTTGCCTTTCACAATCAGATTCCGCAAAGGATCATAATTGAGGCTGCCAAAGAGTTGGCTGGTCTCTATGTGGTTTTCGCTTTCGTAGGTAAAATAGCCCTTAATAAGTTTCGCGGCATTTCGGTCAGCGATAAAGGATACCGAACAGTGCAATGGTAAAATATTGTTGAGAAGCAACTTAATATCCACGTTCTCCTTGCCAGTCAGGTCGAAAACGAGTCCGTCAGCGCCACTGTTCAGCGCTTCGATGGCCAGAGAGTTTGCTTCCAGGGCATTTTCTACAACGATTTTTTCCCGGTTTATCCAATAGCGCGGGCCTTGCGAGCCATCCTGAATATTTACAGTGCAACCCTCGAATTTTTTAAGATAATCGAGACCAGAAAGGTCCTCGGCAGTGTAATATGGCTGAAGGTCAAAACCTTCCAGTGTTTTCCAGACTAGTTTCTTGTCGAAATCAGCCCCTTTCAAGTCGCCGATTACCACATCCTTCCACTGCGCTTTGCTGGATTCTGGAAAATCGGAGAAAAGTTTTACTGAACTTTTTACTTCTTTCATGAGAGTAATTAAAACTGTTTTTGCTTATATTGATCCGTATAATAAGGAATAAATGTCGGTAGAAATGCGGTGTTATTCAGCATACAAAAGTAGGTCTTTCAAGATAAGGTGCTGAATGATGCGTATCATCGAAAAATATGATTTAAGTCACGATAGGCTCAAAGTACGAATGGAAATTTGCGCGTTGGTAAGTTGGGTGTTTGGCGGCAGAAAATTATAATTTTTAAAGAAAATTTTCCCGGTATCCGTGTTTGGGGTAAGGATACTTGGATTAATATAAGACAACAAAAAACTATATTTTTAGATAGGTTTTTTTTCTTCAACTTTGGTTCCTTTTTTTCGGCTTTAAAGTTTAACACTGTCTAGTCTTAGCAAATGTATCACGATCCTAATACCGTTTGGAATAGCTGTCTGCTTCATATCAAGCGGAGTGTTGGTGACCAGGGATTCGATACATGGTTCAAGCCAATAAAACCGCTGAAGCTGGACGGAAAGGTTTTGACTATCCAGGTACCGAGCCAGTTTTTCTACGAATATCTCGAAGAGCATTACGTCAGTCTGTTGCGCTACGTCATCGACAAGGAGCTCGGCAAGGATTTCCAGTTGGAATATTCTGTAATTGTAGATGCCGGAGGTGGTTCCAATAAGCCATTTACCATCAACTTGCCCAACGGCTCCGGGCAGATCAAACAAAAGCAGGAAAAACCCATCGAACATGCCGAGCATACCTCCATGTCGCTTTTTGGATACGATCTGAATCTGGATTCCTCCTATACCTTTGATAATTTTATCGAAGGTGATTGCAATAGACTGGCCCGGTCAGCAGGCTATGCTATTGCTAAGAGGCCTGGTGTCACTTCCTTCAATCCACTCATGGTTTATGGTGGTGTTGGTCTTGGAAAAACGCACTTAGTTCAGGCAATAGGTAATTTTATTTTGAATGGTGATTCCAAAAAGATTGTACAATACGTTTCATCCGAGAAGTTTGCCAACCAGTTTTTTGATGCCATCAAGAATAACAGGATACAGGAATTTTCAAATTTCTACTCCAAGGTAAATGTCCTCATCATCGATGACGTGCAGTTTTTTGAGGGGAAAGAAAAGACGCAGGAAATATTCTTCCACATATTCAATCACCTCCATCAATCGGGCAGTCAGATCATTATGACCAGCGACAGACCACCGAAAGATCTGAATGGGCTCATGGAACGTCTGGTGAGCAGGTTCAAATCAGGACTTACTGCCGACCTGCAGCAACCGGATTATGAAACAAGGATTGCGATCATCAGACGGAAGATGCAAAGTGACGGTATTCAAATACCGGACAATGTGATTGAGTATCTCGCTTATAGTGTTGATACGAATGTCAGGGAATTGGAAGGTGTCATAATTTCATTGATCGCTAATGCATCGCTGGTGAAAAAGGAGATAGATCTGGAACTCGCTAAGCAGACACTCAGGAATATTGTCCATGACATCGATTCTGAGGTCGGTATTGATTATATACAAAAAGCCGTGTCTGAGTATTTCAAAGTAACGATCGACGAACTTAAGGACAAAACCAGAAAAAAGGAGATAGTCATTGCCCGACAACTAGCCATGTACTTCTCGAAAGAATATACCAACCTTTCACTCAAAACCATCGGTTATCATTTTGGCGGTCGCGATCACAGCACAGTGATACATGCGGTACAGTCTGTCAACGATATGTACGATACTGACAATTCTTTCAAGAGATCTCTGGATGAGCTTCGCAAAAAACTAAAGTTGAAAAGCGTTTAAGAAAATTGTCTTCTCTCTGGCATTTCACCCCCATCCTCATTAAAAGTAATACCGGTACATCTCTTTTCTACCTTGTTTATTGATGCCTTCCAGGTACACGCGGCCACGTATTTTCGTGAGAATATCAGCGAGCGTCTCGGGATCATTAATGGGGACTTTATTAATATAAGTGATAATAAAGCCTTCACTGAGACCCATTTGAGCAATGAGTCCTTGATATACTTTAGTGACACGCACTCCTTGCTCAGTTTGAAGCCTATCGCGCTCTACCTTGGAGATTTTCTCGAATTCAGCTCCCAGTGTTCGCGATGTAAATACCTGGCGTTTCAATATTTCTGTGGTGCCTTCTTTGTTCGTGAGTGTGATGGTATTGCTGATTATTTTCTGATTTCTCTTGAACACCACATTCACTTTGTCTCCCGGCGATTTATAGGAGAGAATTTCCTCGAACTGACTGCGGCTGTCGATCGGCTCATTATCAAATTTCAAAATAATGTCATCTTTTCGAAGGTCGATTTTTGCAGCAGCGCCATCTGACTGAATCCGGGAAATTATTACACCCGAGAAATCTTCTGTTTCCAGGCGGGCAGCGACCTCTGAATTAATATCTGCGACCTCCGCTCCAAAGAATGCTTTCTGAACTTCCCCATATTTGATAATGTCATCTACGACTTTTTTCACGATGTCAGAAGGCACGGCAAATCCGTATCCGGCATATGAGCCGGTTTTCGACAAAATGGCAGTATTAATGCCAATTAGTTGTCCTTCCAGATTGACCAGCGCACCACCACTATTGCCGGGATTGATAGCCGCATCAGTCTGGATGAAAGATTCAATTGGAAACATGTCGTTTGTGATGTTGAGTTCTCGCCCTTTGGCACTCACTATTCCTGCAGTGACGGTAGAAGTGAGGTTAAACGGGTTGCCGACTGCCAGGACCCAATCTCCAATCTGCACGTCGTGCGACGAACTCACCTGGATATTCGGCAGATTTTTTTCGTCAATCTTCAATACAGCAAGGTCAGAGGAAGGGTCAGTACCGATAATACTTGCTGAATATGTCTTTTTCCCAAGGATTACCTCGATTTGGTCGGCCTGGTCTATGACGTGGTTGTTTGTGATAATAAATCCATCCGCTGAATAAATAACGCCTGAACCGCTGCTAATGGACTGTGTGGTGCCTCCACCAAAAAACCAGTCCATCCATGAATTGCCATAGCTGTTTTGAGAGCGTGTTTTAATATAAACCACGCTTGCCGTGCTCACCCTGGATGCCTTGACAAAATCAAGGTTGGCTGGAATACCGTAATCGGCTTTTTCATTAAGTCTTGAAGTGGAAGGAATGGCAACCCGATCACCAAAGAAAGACTTTCCTCCTGATTTCTCTGCATCATGATGTGTAATCAGACTTACATCCTGAGCGACTGTCTTGGATTCAGATTGGGCGTACTTCTGGAAAAAATAGGCTCCGGCAATTCCAGAAGAAAAGGCAATGATTATTGTGATCAGTATTTTTTTCATGTCAATCTATATTTATTCTAAAACCAGTCTTTATACGCTGATTGTTATATTAATCAATTTGGACCGCTAACGTTTTGGTCACTACGCTGTACTTTTGTCAGGTTTTTGGATCAACCGCATAATGGCAAATATGATGCAAGAAATGTAATCTGAATACTTTAACGTAAAAACCTGCCAGATTCAATAAATTTTTACCTTTGTAACTCTATGGGAATCCGGGCATTTTTAAGTAAACCACTGGCGGCTTACATGGCCAGGGAACAGCGGTCCTGGTCATCAAGGCCGGGCGAGGTACAGCAGAAAACATTTGATCATATAATAAAGAAGGCCGGTGATACCGTTTTCGGAAAAGACCATCACTTCGGTGATATACAATCGCATGACGATTTTAAAAAGCTGGTGCCAATTCGCGATTATGAGGCGCTATCGCCGTATGTAGAAAAGCTTTTACATGGCGAAACGAATGTCCTGTGGCCAGGGAAGCCGTTGTATTTTGCTAAAACTTCAGGAACTACTTCTGGCACCAAGTACATCCCAATTACACCTGATTCCATTTCAAACCATATCAATAGCGCGCGAAACGCCATATTGAGTTATATCCACGAAACGGGTAACGCGCAGTTTATCGATGGAAAATTGATCTTTTTGTCAGGCAGCCCTGTGTTGGATCATAAAGCCGATGTGCCAACCGGCAGGCTTTCCGGGATCGTGAACCACCACGTGCCGGGATATCTGCGAAGTAACCAGATGCCGAGCTACGCCACCAATTGTATTGAAGATTGGGAGGAAAAGCTGGAGAAAATCATCGACGAAACCATTCACCAGGATATGACATTGATATCCGGGATTCCTCCATGGGTACAGATGTATTTTGATAGGATCAGCGCCCGAACTGGCAAAAGGATAAAGGATGTCTTCCCTAATTTTTCTATGTTCATTTACGGAGGCGTAAACTTTGAACCTTACCGGGCAAAGCTTTTTGACTCTATCGGTAAGAAAATCGATTCCATAGAAACTTACCCGGCTTCTGAAGGCTTTATCGCTTACCAGGATTCACAACATGAAGAAGGGCTCCTTCTCATGCTCAATACCGGGATATTCTTTGAGTTTGTTCCCGCAGATGAATATTTCACAGAAAATCCAAGGCGCCTGACGATCGAAGAAGTAGAATTGGGCGTTAATTACGCTGTCATCATCAATAGTAATGCCGGACTTTGGGGCTATTCCATTGGCGATACGGTGAAATTTGTCAATAAAAACCCATACCGGCTCCTCGTCACGGGCCGCATCAAGCATTTTATTTCGGCGTTTGGCGAGCATGTGATCGGCGAGGAGGTAGAAAAAGCAATGAAAGCCGCCATGTCCCAATATCGCGACGCGGAAACCACAGAATATACCGTTGCTCCGAATGTGACACCCGCCGAAGGATTGCCTCTACATGAATGGTATATAGAATTTTCAAAACAACCAGCCGATTTGCATAGTTTTGAGTTGGCTATAGACAAGCAATTGCAGTTATTGAACGTGTATTATCAGGATTTAATTGAAGGGAAAATATTGCGGCCTCTGAAAATCATACCCTTAAGACAGGATGCGTTCCGAGACTATATGAAATCTAAAGGAAAATTGGGCGGCCAGAATAAAGTCCCCCGACTGTCCAACGATCGACAAATAGCGGATGAACTTATGCCATATCGTTTATAATCCATATTTTTGCCGCCTTGCATAAATTCGCATCTCTGGAATCAGAAAAAAAACATATTGCCATTCTCGGTAGTACCGGGTCGATAGGGACTCAGGCACTTGATGTGATTGCCGCAAATCCTGATTTATTCCAGGTGGAGGTTCTCACTGCGAATAAAAACACTGACCTTCTTATAGAGCAATCCATAAAGCACCGCCCCAATGCCGTTGTAATTGGTGATGAAAAACTTTACCAGCAGGTAAAAGATGCGCTCTGGGGCGAGGATATAAAAGTTTATGCGGGTGAAAAAGCCCTGATATCCATCGTGGAAATGGAAAGCATCGATATGGTGTTATCTGCGATGGTTGGGTTTTCAGGTTTATTGCCAACCATCCGCGCCATTGAATTTAATAAGCCGATTGCGCTGGCCAACAAGGAAACACTCGTGATCGCAGGGGATATTGTTACGTCGCTTGCCAGGGAAAAGGGTGTAAATATTTATCCGGTAGATTCAGAGCATTCTGCTATATTTCAATGCCTTGCGGGAGAATTTCATAATAAGATTGAAAAAATCATTCTTACAGCGTCTGGCGGTCCCTTTCGTGGAATGAAGCGCGAAGAACTCAGTAATGTCACAGCAGCGCAGGCGTTGAAACATCCAAACTGGACCATGGGCGCTAAAATCACCATCGATTCGGCCAGCCTTATGAATAAAGGTCTTGAAGTCATT
>JBGSYX010000394.1:0-16404 GCA_041750735.1 Cyclobacteriaceae bacterium | reverse complement strand
GATGAATCGCCCGCTTTTCAGAGCGATGAAGAAGCAAACTCCTTGCGGGAATTAAGAACAATCGAACAATCGAACAATTGAATTCAGAACTGGAAGCTTAGCTTCGCCAATCGAAACTGGTTCTGGCATCAAATAACAAATTGCGTCATTGCGATGAATCGCCCGATTTTAGGGCGATGAAGAAGCCTGTCTGCCCAAGCAGGCAATCTCTGATTCGAAGGAGGGATCGCTTCGTTCCTCGCGATGACGGTTATTAATATTTTTAATCAGCTAAACCTGTTGATGACTTGTTTTTTAAAGCCTATAGGCCGCCGAATTATTTGGAGAAATGGCGATTCTGAAATAGCTTAGGCAGGTAATAAGCTTGCGTGACTTCTAACTATTGAAAAGCCGCAAAAAACCTGGTAACGGCAGGGGCCATTTAAATTGGATAAGCACGCCTCGTAACTCAACTCCTTCCCTGGCATTGTAGAACGACACAAAAACAAAAAAGATGAGCATAGAAAACATTAGACAATTCATAAAAGAAAAAGCGGAACAATTCGGTGCTAAGACAGAGAACGAATTCAATAGACCTTATGTAGAAAGAAATAACACAGGACAAGAAGCCCTTAAAGACAACGGTGCTTACTTTGGATTTATTCATCCAGAAGAAGAAGCTTCAGGACCCTTTCACGATTTTTCCTTGACAATATTTCCTAACGACCAGAATATGCCCTGGCTCGTTTGTCTTGGAATTGGCTCAAGTGGTTTTAAAAATGACTATGAACTTGCGACCTATCCTGGTCTAAGAAGATTGTTTTCAAAACTGACAAACGAACGAGGCTTTTGTAAATCTGATTTTTCAGACATTGAAACCAACTTGCCAAAATCAATCAGTGGAAGCCTGGACTTACAGCACATTAAAAACACGATTAAGACTTACGCCAAGGTTTTACCAACTTGCCAAATCGTTGATGACCCAGAAAACGAAGAAGGAAGGAAAATCATTTCTGCCTTTGTTGCAGGCTACGCAAAATTGAGAGATTGGCCATCCAACAAAGACCATCGGAAAGCAGTGTCAGACGCTTTAGAACCATTTCTAAAGACAAATTTGACTGATGAAGCAGAAGAAGTAAAAAACCTTTTAAGCGAGAGAAAGTATATTGTTTTACAAGGACCTCCCGGAACCGGAAAGACAAGAACTGCAAAAAGTATTGCAGGCAAAATCAGTGCTAAAACATTCTTCACTCAATTTCACGCAGAGACCAGTTTCTCCGATTTTATTTTCGGAATTCGTCCCAACACATCAAACCAAGAACTTAGATACAAAGATTGTTTGGGTAGCTTTTCTGAAGCCTTAAAGTATGCAGTTGAGCACGAGAAGGAAAAAGTCATTTTAATTATAGATGAAATAAATAGAGCCAACCTCTCAAATGTTTTAGGGCCAATTTTTTACCTATTCGAACATAAGATGGACATTTCGAATGTTGAGATTGAAATTTCTCCCAATTTCAAAGTCAAGAAACTACCCGATAACTTTTTCGTCATTGCAACTATGAACACAGCTGACAGAAGTTTGGCCGTTGTTGACTTCGCATTGAGAAGACGATTTGCCTGGTATACTCTTAAACCTAAAGAGATAAATTCAAAACAGTTCTTCAAGGAAGATTTTAGCAGAATCCAAGAGATTTTTGACTGGTATGCCACAAGTACTGAGTTGACATTACAACCTGGCCAAGGTTACTTTATTGCAGATTCAGAAGACGAAATGAAAAATCGTATTCGATATGAAATCTTTCCATTGATAAAAGAGTATCTCCAAGAAGGACTATTGCGAAATGCTAAAGAAGAGTTCAATATTTACTTCTCAAGCAGAATAAACTTATCTCTCTTCGAATGACAAAACCATTAGATGTTTTTTGCGAAATTCCTTGCTTAACTGAACAATCAAAACATTTGGGAGGACTTGCTTTGCAAAAAAAATGGTTTAAAAAGGCAGACCCAAGAATTATGGGGCAATATCTCCAAAAATTTATTGACTACAATTCAGAGCAATTTAAATTCTTAGGTGTTCAACCTTACATTACAGGTTCCGACCAGAGCACCGCATTAACATTTCGTTCAGCTGGCTTTATTGGCTCTATTCCGTTAAGAGCTTCCGACACCGGAAAACAAATTGGTGATTTTGTAGTAATGCCTAGGTTTACCGGGCGTGACAGATTTGAGGACTACATTGAAATCCTAAACTTACTTGGAACTGAAATCAGTCCAGAGGTAATCGTCAGTTTACCACTAGCATCAGGCAAAAACTTTAGACCACCATTATATATGGAGGCTGTAAAATTTATTGCATCTCTTGAAAAATTGACTGTACGGCCGTGGAGAAAATTTGACAACGTTGAAAAAGTTTCAAATCAACCAACCGGCCAAATTAATTGGACAAAATATATCAACAACGAATACAAAGTAGAAAACCGATTAAGGTTTCCTGCCAGAATCAATGTTTTAAGCGAATTTCATAGTGAATATGCTGAAATCAGGTTTGTATTTGACATTTGTAAAAGTGAACTTCTTTCAGCGAATACTCCTCAAAGAATAAAGAACACCCTTCGAAACAAATTAAGTTTTCTTGAAGAACGTTTGTATCATCATAAACCAAAAGCAACCAATAAAATTGCAATTCGGTTTTCAGACAGTCCGGCTGTAAAGGTTTGTAAGGAACTAGCAAATAAAATTCTAAATTTTAACCTTGTTGACAGTACAGCGTGGCGTGTTGACTTTTCAGATGTATTTGAGAAGTTCATTCAACATATTTTTAAAGAAGCTGCAAAGGAAACTGGAGGACGACTTTATCCGAACTTCAAATTCCACTCTAGGACTTCAAAGCATTACTCTTGGGAATTAAAACACATAGAACCTGACGCTATTTTTCAGAATGAAAATGTTTTAGTGTTTATTGACGCAAAATACAAATCAAATCTCTACAACAAGTTTGACCAAAGCGAAGTTCTCAAAGAAGACCATAGACACGACTTACACCAAATAATGGCTTACTCATCGTTCAGTAAGACAGATTTCAAATATGGCTTTCTTTGTTATCCATCAGACCAAATCGAATTAAAAAGTATTCAATATAAAAACGGAATTAATGAAGCGACAAATACAATACTGGTCTTAGGCGTACCCTTGAAAAAGGACAGCATAAATGAAACAAAGCGACTGTTGACAAATGAACTTAACGATATTGAAAGGAAAATAACCAGCCGCCAGTCGAGTTAGCTGTCTTGAGCCATAAGCCCACAATGCATCTCGATCTGTAACACTCCTTTTAAATCATCCCTCAATCCAATTAGTTTAAACACAAAAAAAGCCCGTGGCAATGCCACAGGCTTTCATGGTCTTTGACTGATCGCTTAGAATGACAATCCGAATGTGAGCGCGTTGAGTTCTGGTCCGCGGTCGGGAAAAAAGATCGTGTTGAGATCGTAATTGACGAAGAAGTCAACTTCGCCTAAGCCGATGAGTCCCCTGATACCATAGCGCAGGTTGTCGATAAAATAGTCGTCGCGCTCGCGGAGTTTGCTTTTATAGCCAGTTTGGCGCCAAACGAGCTTGGTATAGCTGTCGATCCGCGTGCCTACGTAACCTCCTACGCCAATCCTAAATCCGCTTCGGTGGTATTTCATGCGCTTTTGCTCGAAACCGTCGTCGTATTTCCTGGTTTTCGACCGGTAGCCGAAATCCAGTACGGGCATCACATGGGCATTGATGTAGGCGACCGTCAGTTTACTTTTTGATGATTGCAGCTCCACATCCCACTGGGTGAAATATGCGCCGTCATCACCTTCCACCAGTCTCGTGCGCGGATCCCGGAATTTGAAATTATACCAGCTGATGCCTGCGCCATAATCGATTGCGAGCTTACCACCGATGTGCGTCTGGAACGTAGGCATAATCCCGATATACCACGATCCCCATGGCCTCACGGCATATTGTGCATCATTCTCGTCAGGCCAGTTGCCGTTTTCAAGAAAGTTATTGATCCCCCAGTCCAACACCGAGATGAATTCCGTTTTGCTTCCGGAAAATCGCTTCTTATCGCGCTCTCTGGAATTGTATTGCGACGGATGCGAGTAGTAATTGCTATCCGATTCGAATTCATTTTCCAACTCACTGAATTCAGGATCCTCCGCCAGGCTGTCCTTAAGGTATTTGGTGCTTTGATCTCCTTCCATGATGACTTTTTGATCATCGTTGAGTTCTTCCTTTGTCGGTACGTTTACGTCCTGGAGCATAGAGTTAAAATCATATTTTTTCAGAGCCTCCAGATCTTCCTGCGATTCTACGTTGATGAGGATTTTACCGTTTTCCCCAAAGTTTACTTCGATGGTATCTGCACTATACGGCATTGGACTGCTATTCCCTGCTATGCCGGTATATGCGAGGCTGCAACATGATGCGGCGAGGATTATTGTTTTGATTTTCATTACGAATTTCAGTTTAGTTTTCCTTGTTTGGTTTATTGATTAGTTTTCCGAAGTTGAGAGCGAGCACATCCCCGGTGGTGTTGCGCAACTTTGTTTTTAGTTCATCGGTGAATACGCGCTCTTCTGCAAATCCGGTAATTTTTTCTATTCCTTCCTGGATGACGTTGGTCTTTTGCGACGTCACCAGCTTTGAGTTTTTATTGGCTTTATATGTAATGGTCACGGTCAGAGGCTCCGACGGAGGCTGAATTTCGATAAGTGTGCTTTCGGCAGTTGTTTCAGCCTGACTTTCAGCTACCATTGATGTTGTTTCAAGCAGATTTTCATTGGTGACTTCGGCCAGCAAGGGAAAGTCATCGTTTGTTTCTGCGGGAATACTGGTATTAACTTCTGATAATTCCGTATTGCTTTGTATGGATTTAGGATAATTTTTCTTCTGCCCTGCATCAGTGATCTGGACACGTTGCTCTTTAGATATATCCAGTTCATTATCATTCACATTCTTGCTTTCCTTGAGGGATATTAGCGGTTCAGGGATGGTTTCAGCAATTTCAGAGTTACTGGTAGTCGTATCTACCTTTTCACTGACCATTGGATTTTCGACACTATTTTGTGTGTCCAGATAATAGTAGGCCACTCCAATCACCGACATAAAGAATATTACCGATGCTGCAATAGCCAGCCTTTTCTGCATCCTTGCACCCCTTGCATGGCTGAGTTGCGAATGCAGTTTTTCCCAGGAGTCACCTGAAGGAGTCACCTGGTGACCCGACAATTTATTCCTGAATAATTGATCAAGGTTATTTTCCATCTTCTTGCTTTTTCTGTTCTCCGAATACCTTTTCACTTTCAATAATTTTCTTTTGTAAATGCCCCCTTGCCCGGCTTAACTGGGATTTTGACGTATTTTCATTGATGCCGAGCAACTCACTTATCTCTTTGTGCGAATAGCCCTCGATGGCGTACAGGTTGAAAATCGTTCTATAACCAACGGGCAGCTCCCCGATCATTTTCATCAGGTCATCCGCTTCCAGCGCCGATTCGGCCCTGTCATAATCCGGTTCGCGGTCGGCGGCCTCGATGTCTGTTTCCAGGTACATCGTTTTATTTTTTCTCAAATAGCCCAGCGCTTCATTGATAACGATCCGCTTCATCCAGCCTTCAAAACTTCCCTTGCCTTCGTACTGATGGATCGCATTGAATATCTTCATGAATCCTGTCACCATCACATCTTCAGCTTCGGTAATGTTCCAGATATAGCGCCTGCACAAGCTGAGCATCGTGCCCGAATACCGCTCGTACAGCAAGCGCTGCGCCTGCGGGCTTTGTTGTTTGCAACCCTCTACGAGGTCTATTTCCCTGGTACTTTTAAATATCTGAAGCTTCATTTAATCAGGCGTCCAATGGGTAGATGCGATTTCTGTTCCGAAACGTTGCATGGCCATGGAAATATTTTGGCCTTAATGGATAAGTTACTAATAATAAGCCTTATAATTAATCAAAATGTGAATGTTGGTGTATTCCCCAGGTTGAACGGTCACGGGATTGATGTAACCGTCGCCATCATAAGTGTTAGCCCAAAGTCCATCCGGTTCCATGGTGAATATCGAATATAAGCCGGTTGCAAGTGCCACGCTGAACGTTCCATCTTTCGGGGTTTTAATTCGCTTCACAAGCTTTGCATTTACCTTCTCCACAAATGCCGGAGATTCCCCTGCGGTGGTTTGCTCCAGCTTGACAGCATTATAAATATAAATCTCGCGGACAACCGGCTTCCCGGAATTCATCTTTACTCCGGGACCGGGCATCTGGTTGCCTTCCAGCCATCGGACTTCGCCGCAGATTCCCTGGGATTTTTTTTGCGCCATACTCAATATGGGTATAAGTGATAGCATCAGGATAAAAAACTGTAATTTATTCATACCAAAGAATAGTTTAAGTGACATCAGGTGACAAGCTGACAGCATAATAACGAAAAAATGCCTTCTTTTCTCATTGGAATGGTATTTGACCACAAGGCGATCAATTAACTGTAACTAAATAACTTTTAAAATAATGAAGGAAAAAGGAAGCATATCCATTCATACCGAAAACATTTTCCCCATCATCAAGAAATTTCTCTATTCAGATCATGAGATCTTCTTGAGGGAACTCGTATCGAACGCGGTAGATGCATCGCAGAAATTCCAGAAGCTGGCCTCCATAGGCGAATTCAAGGGCGAGCTGCCCGAACAGAAGATTGTGGTATCTGTGAATAAAAAGGCCAAAACCCTTACTGTTAGCGACAACGGCCTCGGCATGACATCCGATGAAATTAAGAAATACATTAACCAGATTGCATTTTCCGGCGCTTCTGAATTCATTGAGAAGTATAAAGAAAAGGGCAGCCAGTCGCAGATCATCGGTATGTTTGGCCTTGGGTTTTACTCGGCTTTCATGGTCTCCAAAAAGGTGGAGATCATCACGAAGTCCTACCAGGAAGGCGCTGAACCTGCTCGCTGGATTTGTGACGGAAGTACGGAATTCGAAATTTCTCCCGGTAAAAGAAAAGAAATTGGTACCGATGTGATCCTTCATATCGACGATGATAACAAGGACTTCCTGGAAGATTATAAGGTCCGGGAGATACTCCGGAAATACTGTAAGTTCCTGCCTGTACCTGTGGTATTCGGCGAGAAAGAAGAAACCGTAAAGGATGATCAGGGCGAGCCGCTGAAAAATGATAAAGGTGAAAATATTACCAAAAAGGTTGATGACGTAATAAACAATCCGAAGCCTTTGTGGACTAAATCGCCCAGCGAACTTAAGGACGAGGATTACCTGGCTTTTTATAAGGAACTTTATCCGTTTTCGGAAGATCCGCTGTTCTGGATTCACCTAAATGTCGATTACCCGTTCAACCTCACTGGTATCCTTTATTTCCCCAAAGTAAAGGATGAGCTCGAACTGAACAGGAATAAAATCCAATTGTATTCGCGCCAAGTGTTTATTACGGATGAAGTAAAAGACATCGTTCCGGAATTTCTGATGTTGCTCCATGGCGTCATCGACTCGCCCGATATCCCGCTCAACGTATCGAGAAGCTACCTGCAATCTGATGCCAACGTAAAGAAAATCAATACCCACATCACCAAAAAGGTGGCCGACAAGCTTGGCGAATTATTCAAAAAAGATCGCGAGTCATTCGAAAAGAAATGGGCCAGCCTGAATCTCTTTGTGAAGTATGGCATCATCACCGATGAGAAGTTTTATGAAAAAGCCAAGGACTTTATGCTCTTGGAAAACATCGACGGTAAGTACTTCACATTTGACGAATATAAAAAACTGGTTGAGGTAAACCAGAAGGACAAGGAAAAGGGGCTGGTTCATATTTACACAACTAATCCTTCTCAACAGGATGCCTATATCCAGTCGGCTAAAGCAAAGGGATACGATATCCTGAAATTTACCGGGCCGCTTGACAATCACTTCATCAACAGCATGGAAATGAAGCTGGAAAAGACCAGGTGGAAACGCGTGGATTCCGAAATCGTGGACAAACTGGTAGAACAGGAAATCAAGGCTGAAAGCGTAATCTCAAAAGATGACGAGGAGAAAGTGAAGAAAATCTTTGAAGATGCGATCTCCGATAAAAACTACACCGTGCAGTTGGAGGCGCTTTCACCGGACGAACTTCCCGTAACGCTGATATTACCGGAGTTTATGCGCCGTATGAAAGATATGCAAAAGATGGGTGGTGGCTCACCGTATATGATGTTCGGTGATATGCCCGACCAATTCAATGTGGTGCTCAATACAAACCACGGCATGATCAGCAAAATCCTGAAAACTACCGAAGAGGAAAAGCAGAAGGAACTTGCCGTACAGGCTTTCGAACTGGCATTGCTCTCGCAAAGCCTTCTTCAGGGTGCCAGGCTCACGGCATTTATAAAACGAAGTTTAGACCTCGTGGGATAATCCTCTTTAATAATTATAAGAGACGCCGGCCTACGCCGGCTTTTTTTTTGCGATTTTTGGAGTTTAGTCGATTCTTAAATAGCTTAGATATCAATGAAGCTTGCGCTCAAAATATCGAATGAAAAACCGCAAAATGCCCAGCAATGGCAGTGGTCGGATGTATTGGGCTTATCTACAGAGCATATAGCGAATCATTATGGGATATATGAATATAATCAAGGAGATATGAAAGAATTGAAAAATGATACTATTAAATATATGCTATTATTATTAGGGATATCTATAGTTAATTTCCTGCTTAATATATTCTTAATAGAAGTTATAGATTTTCATCAATTTGAAGATGCCGGAAAAGCACATAATTTAATTATTCAAGTGGCATTGATCCTCTTGAATCTTATTTTTGGGCTTATACTTTTTGTAGACTGCCGTAAAGACATGAAAAATAGATATCTAATCCCTATTCTAGGAGCAATTGTTCCTATTGTTGGTTTAATGTTTTATTTTATTGAAAGATATACACTTGCTAAAGTTTGTGAAAATGATAAGTAAACCAGTCTTCACAAAATTAATCACAAAATATGCATTGGTTCTAGTAATATTCTATCTGATACAATACTTGATAAGTTTTTCGAATAGTTATTTTACCAATGGTCATGAATTGATTAAAACAAAATTATTGTTATCTTATATAACCATAGCAATCGGTTTTATATTCAATATCATTACAGCATTAATTTTAAGATTTGATATAAATAAATTGCAATTAAAATCAAAATATCTAATTCTCACGACTTTGGTTTGGCGGCCCTTAGGAATCTGTTTATTCTTTATTACAATAGTAAATCAAGCGAGGAGTGATGATTTACAGCCAGCTCCTAACAAATAAAGCTAAAGCACCAAACCGCCAGCCGATTACCTTGGTGTTGAGGCGAAGAACTTACCTGGAGGAAGTTAGGCAACATACCTCGATATAGAAGACCCGGGTAAAAGTAGCCTTCTATGGATTTCAATCACTTTTTCATTGACCCATTGAGAAACCAACCGGTCATTTTTTCTGAGATGATCAAAGGTAGTGCATAACTGCTTTAAAATTCCGATAAATATAAATATCCCATAATGGGATATATCCATTGGTTTTAGTAACTTTGCATTATGAGAATTATTGCCTTTAGAACTCTAAGAGCGTTTTATGATAAACCAGAGTATTCAGATGCTGAAGTTTCATTGAGAGCTTGGTATCATGATGCTAAAACAGCCGAGTGGAAAAATTCAAACGATTTGAAAAAGCACTACAAAAACGCCATCATCGTCGGAGACGGAAGAGTAGTTTTCAATATTAAAGGCAATGATTACAGATTTGTAGTCGCAATTGATTATGAATTTCAGGTGATTTTCATAAGGTTTATCGGAACTCATAAACAATATGATAAAATTGATGCTAAAACGATTTGATTATGGATATACGACCAATTAAAACTGAGCAAGACTACCATACTGCACTAAGCAGGATTGAAGAATTGTGGGGAGCTAAAAAAGATACCCGGGAAGGTGATGAATTAGACTTATTAGCGACATTAGTTGAATCATACGAGATGAAACATTATCCCATTGCACCTCCTGACCCTATTGAAGCGATTAAATTTCGTATGGAGCAAATGGGAATGACGAAAGCTGATATGGTAAAATATCTTGGCAGTCAGAGTAGGGTAAGTGAGGTACTTAATAAAAAGAGAAGTCTGACTTTAGGTATGATAAAATCACTTTACAAAGGCTTAAAAATACCTGCGGAGATTTTATTAGCCTGATTGACCGTTTCCTGTCCATTTTCACCATCAGGTCTGTTTTTTCAATCACTTTTTCGTTACCCATTTTAAAACCGTTCTGTACCGGTATTAGTTACTGATATAGTCAAAGTTGGCCTACTTCATCTCTATTCGGAATTATTGTGTATTTTTAATTCTGCTTTAAAACCTATGATCCTCAAACTATGCGAAATATACGACTGTACTTCATCCAACTGATTTTACTATTCTGCTGGCTGACTTCCAGTTCCCAGGTAATCCAGGAAGTACCTGTATTCCGGCATATCCAGGAAAACAAGACAGACAGTGTTGTATATTTTCTGGAGCAGGGTAACGATATCAACGGACTATATGGCCGAAATACCCTGCTGGAAATGGCGATCGTTTTTAACCAGGTTGATGTGGTAAAGCTGTTATTGGAGAAGAAGGCAAACGTAAACCTTCAGAATAATAAGTCCACGCCTCTTTTTGTCAGTGTGATTTATGGTGAGGAGTATCAATCAAATGAAATTCTGGAAATATTGGTCAGCCATAATGCCAATATAGATTTCGTAGGTGTCAGTGGTTTGACCCCATTGACCCTGGCCTGCAAGGTCAATAATTCACTGGCAGCAAGGTATTTGTATGAAAGGGGTGCAGATCCAACGCAAAAAGACAGATCCGGCAACGACTTCTTTTATTACGCATTGCGTGGAAATGATCCCGATCTGATCCAGTATTTTGTTTCCAAGGGATTTGAAATCCCGCGGATGGAGTCGGTAAACGATGGCCCATATATACGGATACAAGAAAATGAGCAACCGGAAGTTCGCTACATGCATTACGACAACCATAACGACAAGGCAGAATGGCTTCCGGGTGAATTGAAAGAAGGAACCAAAGGCCTTCCGGCTATGGAAACGATTAAATACCTGACCAATAAAAATAATTTGAAAAATGCCGATGAATACAGGAAATCGTCGGACATTTTTGTCGTTAGCGACATTCATGGCCATTATGAAAATTTTATTCACCTCTTAACGGCCAACAATATCATTGACAAAAACCTCTCATGGGTTTTCGGAAAAGGCCAGTTGGTAATCGTCGGTGATGTATTTGATCGAGGCGATATGGTGACGGAATGTCTTTGGCTGATTTTCAATCTCGAATACCAGGCTCAAAAATCGGGTGGAATGGTTCACTACCTGCTTGGCAACCATGAATTGATGATCATAAAAGATAATAATAAATCGTATGCACATGACAAGTACATTTTACCATATGCAAAGACAGGTATAGATTATCATGATCTGTTTAGCCAGGATTATGTCCTCGGCAAATGGCTCAGGTCCAAAAATATTGCGGTAAAAATCAATAAACTCCTTTTCGTTCACGGTGGTATTCCTCCGGATTTTGTTAACCAAGGGCGGACACTGAGTCAGATGAATCAGGCTATTAATAATTACCTGGCCGATACTTCCGGCATCGAAACATATGACAATGACCTGATCATCGAACCTACGTGGTATCGTGGCTATTTTAAAGAAAATGATATGGCTGAAGAATTAGAACAAGTATGCAAATTTTATAAGGTAGACAAAGTAATCGTCGGACATACACCAGTCGAACAGATTAAGTTGTTGCAGGATACTTTTGTTATTGGAGTTGGAATTCATTTTACCGGCCCTGACAGGCCAGCACAGGGACTGCTAATCCGTGATGGCAAATTTTACCGCTGCGATGAAAAAGGGATTATCACTCAACTTTGACCTACCAGGGAATTTGTTCGTAGGCTGCTATCTCAATAATTACCGGCAGTTCCTACTCAGGTAAAATGTTCCTCCTACCTTTTCAACACTGCGAAACATGACCTTAAACTATCGCAGGGTTTCAATCATATTTTATACATAGTTCGATTATACCTAATCTGGATTCTTAAAATCCTCAACACGCCATTTTATTGAATCCCTATTATATCCTTTGTTTACTTACGTTTAAACTTGTTTCGTAAATTTTCGAAAGATATATTTGGCTTATTATGAAAGAATTCAAAAACATGATGGCCAACCAAAGACGGGATAAAATCCTCGAATTTCTCAGAGAAGACGGTTCTGCCAAAGTGAATGAGCTTTCAAAAGTCTTCAAAGTATCGGAGGTGACTATTCGACAGGATCTGGAAAAACTTGAAAAAGATGGCCTGGTGAAAAGAGAACATGGCGGCGCATTTTTGAAGGAGGTAGAACACCATGTGCGCAATTTCGCATTGATGAACCAATCCAACCTCGACAAAAAAGCCTCCATTGGGCGTACCGCGGCAAACCTGATTGAGGATGGCGATACCATTATTCTTGATTCCGGATCAACCACTACTGAAATCGCCAATAATCTGATCGGAAGAAAAAACCTGACGGTCATTACCAATGCGCTCAACATTGCCCTTATTCTTGGCGCCGAACCGGGCATTGAATTGATCATGACGGGAGGAGAATTTAAACCGCCAACCCTTTCGTTAACCGGCCAGAAAGCTGCGGATTTTTTTCATGATGTGCATGTAGATAAGCTGTTTCTGGCTACCGCAGGTATTTCACTGCGATCGGGACTCACATACCCCAGCATTAGCGACATCGTAGTTAAAAAGGCTATGATCGAAGTGGCTGAGATTGTATATCTGGTGGCTGATTCAACCAAAATTGGCAAGGGTGCTTTCGCAAGTCTGGGAGCACTGTCACTTATTGATTATGTCATCACCGATTCGGGCATCAAAGAAAGTCACCTGCAATTGTTCATGGATCATGGAATAGAATTGATTATTTCTGAATTATAACTTTTTAACAATAACATTATGGTACTCATCCAAAATTATCCGCTTGCTGTTCTTTTTTTCATCATCTCCATGATTTGCTGGGGGTCATGGGCCAATATGCAAAAAGTTGCCGAACGCAACTGGCGATTCGAATTGTTTTACTGGGATCTTTCGATCGGATTATTGCTTTTTGCCACCATCGCAGCATTTACATTGGGAAGCATGGGTGATGCAGGCCGCCCATTTCTCTCAGACCTCCAGCAAGCTGACTTGACAAGTATCATGTTTGCTATGTTGGGTGGCGCGGTATGGAACTTAGGCAATATTTTACTCGTAGCAGCCATAGCTGTTGCCGGGATGTCTGTCGGCTTTCCAATCGGTGGCGGCATCGCGTGGATTCTGGGCATCATTATCAATTATATACTGGTAATGCTCGACCCGGACAAAACATTTGAAGGCAATGCCAATATACTTTGGGTTGGAGTAGCAGTAATCATTATCGCAATTTATTTGAGCATGTTGTCTTACAAGCGGCTTGCCTCAGAAAAAAAGAAGCCTACTGCCAAAGGGATTTTGCTTTCCGTTTTCGCTGGTTTGCTCATCGCATTTTTCTATGGGCTCGTAGTGAAATCGCTTGATAACACATACGTAACCGGCGGCACTGGCACTCTGACACCATTTTCCGGGGTATTCTTTTTTGCGGTGGGTGTTTTTCTAAGCACCTTTATTTTTAATCCATTTTTCATGAAGTTCCCGGTGCAAGGTGCGCCAGTTCGCATGCAAGCCTACTGGAATGGCAATTTCAAAACCCACCTTTCAGGAATACTTGGTGGATTCATCTGGATGTTTGGCATGGTAGTGAGCTTTATGGCTGCTGGCGCTGCGAATCCCGCCATATCGTATGCGCTGAGCAATGCTGCACCGGTTGTAGCCATTCTTTGGGGCGTGCTCATCTGGAAGGAATTTAAGGGCGCTCCAGCTGGAACAAATAAACTCCTGGTGACCATGTTTGTGCTCTACATTATTGGCCTCATTTTAATTACAGCATCCAACGGATAGAAATAACAACTTAAACTCAAAAAACATGAAAAGTACGTTAGGAGTAATTTTTGGAAACCGGGACTTTTTCCCTGATCATCTGGTGACTGAAGCGCGGAATGACATTCAAAAACTATTTAAAGATTTAGACATTCACGGCATCATGCTATCGGAACAAGACTCTAAGCTTGGTGGTGTGGAAATTTATGCAGAAGCCAGGAAATGCGCAGACCTCTTCAGGAAAAATCGCGAAATCATTGATGGTGTGCTGGTGGTGCTGCCTAATTTTGGTGATGAAAAGGGCGTTGCTGACACACTGAAACTCGCTGCGCTGAATGTTCCCGTCCTGATCCAGGGATATCCTGATGATCTCGGAAAAATGGATGTCGTAAATCGCCGGGACGCATTCTGCGGAAAAATATCGGTCACGAACAATCTGCATCAATATGGAATTAAGTATTCCTTAACCACCAAACATGTAAGCCATCCCAGTGATCCAACCTTCATCCAGGACCTTAAAAATTTCGTGGCTGTTTGCCGTGTGGTCAAAGGTTTGAAAAGTGTGCGTATCGGCGCTGTCGGTGCCCGTCCCGGAGCTTTTAATACTGTCCGATACAGTGAAAAAATTCTGCAGCGCAATGGCATTACGGTCACTACCGTCGATCTGTCTGAAATATTGGGGAAAGCCAACAAACTATCGAAAGACGATCAGGTAGTGAAGGATCAACTGGAAAAAATAAATGCCTATGCACCAAGCGGCAAAACCCCGCCAGATCGCCTGGTGCAGATTGCCAAACTTGATGTGGTACTCAGGGAGTTTGTTGAAGCAAACCAACTTGATGCCACAGCAATCCAATGCTGGACCTCGCTGCAACAAAACTATGGCTGCAATGTGTGCACGAGTATGAGCATGATGAGCGAAAATATGCTCCCCAGCGCCTGTGAAGTGGACGTTACCGGCACACTCACCATGTATGCCATGCAACTGGCTTCTGGTTCACCTAGTGCACTGGTCGATTGGAACAACAACTACGCCGATGACGATGAGAAATGTGTGCTTTTCCATTGTGGTAACTGGGCCAAATCGTTCCTGCCCGACATACAGATCAGTAATGCGCCGATACTCGGAACTTCCGTAGGGACAGAAAACACCTATGGCGCACTGGACGGCCGCACTCCAGCCTCTCCCCTCACCTTTGGACGGATCAGTTCCGACGACACCAAAGGAGTATTGAAAACCTATATCGGCGAAGGGGTACTTACCAATGACGAGTTGAAAACCTTTGGTAACAGGGCGGTGGCAAAAATTTCCAATCTCCAAAAACTGATGCACTATGTATGCAGAAACGGTTTTGAACACCATGTCGTCATGAATGCCTCAAACACCTCAGAAATTCTGGAAGAAGCTTTCGCAAACTATATGGGCTGGGAAGTATATAAACATAGTTGACAGGGATTGAAGGAATAAACTTCCCTGCAACTGCGTGGGGAAGCCATTATTATTGAGAAGAATCGATGACCGCTAAGCAACTGAAATTAAAATCTATCCAATACAGGCAAAAAATACTGTATTACATCAAAAAGGCCAATGCCGGTCATACCGGCGGCAGTTTGTCGTGTGTGGATATTTTGAACGTTTTGTACAATGACATCATGAACGTCAGGTCTTCCAATTTCGAGGATCCAAATCGCGACCGGTACGTGCAAAGCAAGGGACATTCTGTAGAGGCGCTCTATGTAGTTCTGGCAGACTGCGGGTTTTTCCCTGAATCAGATCTGGAAACATTGTGCAGGTATAACAGCAATTACGTTGGCCATCCTACGAGAAAGGTAAAAGGGATTGAACAAAATACCGGTGCGTTGGGGCACGGTCTGCCCGTTAGCGTGGGGATGGCGCTGGCCGGAAAAATCGATCAAAGACCATATAGAGTGTTTACACTCCTCGGCGATGGAGAACTTCCCGAAGGTTCGAACTGGGAAGCCGCCTTGTTGGCATCGCACTACAAACTTGATAATCTGATAGCCATTATCGATTACAATAAATTACAAATAACAGGGCCTACTAAAGAGGTATGCAATACCGATCCTATTGACGCCAAATTTGAAGCTTTTGGCTGGGAGGTGCGGCATGTTGATGGCCATGACTTTCAGGCCCTTATCGATATCTTTCACCAGGTTCCTTTTTCCACGGGAAAGCCAAGCCTTATCATCGCCCATACCACCAAAGGAAAAGGTGTCAGTTATATGGAAAACGCAAAAAAATGGCATCACGGCGTACCTGATGAAGCTCAGTATCAACAAGCATTGGATGAGTTAAATGAAATAATGGCCGATGTCAGCAAGTAACACCAAC
>JBGSYX010000393.1:0-11406 GCA_041750735.1 Cyclobacteriaceae bacterium | reverse complement strand
CTGAATCTCCACATCTTTCATCACCAATAGTTCACGATATCCTTCTACCCTGGCTTTAAGATCCCTAATTTGTTTATCGCTGCGGGTGCGCGCCTGCAGCAGGTCGACTTTTTCGCGCTCAAGGGAGTCTTTGAGAATCGTAAGCTCTTCAATATTTCCACCAAGTTCGTCAATTTGTACGATTTTAGATTGCAGTTGGGTGCTTATAGAGTCCAATCTACCATACGCAACGATCAGCGCGGCATTGGTTTGCTTCATTTTCCCTTCACGGATAAAATTCACAATAAGCATGGCTGCCAGTACTACCGCCAAAATTGCTACAACGTAAATTAAGACCTTACCCGGTTTTTTACCTGCGGTATCACCTGAAGGATTATTGGTTTTTATATCGCTCATTGTATATCAGCTAAAAATCATTTGTAGGGTAAAATTAGCCTTAAATCCGTTTTTTTCAAGCTAAATACACGAATGATTAACGAGGATTTTCAAGGATATAGTGTTGGCGTGTGTGTTTGGTTTTGATAAAGAGGGCTCCGATATCTCTAAATTCCAAACTGACGGATACATCAGGATGTTTGCACAGACTATGCCAGCTTGTATTCATATCCGTACTCCACCGAATATCGTCGATGATGATGAGGCCATTTTCAGCAATGTTAGTGACAAGGCATGTAAAATAGCGCTCGAGCGCCTGACCTGTATGGTTGGCATCAATGAATGCACAGTCAAACCGGGGGCTTTTTTCAAGAAATGGAGCAAGAGTATGATCAATATTGCCTTGGATTATATGCACATTTTTACAACCGAGCAGCGAGAGATGGTCGGTGGCTTTTTGACATAGTGTAGCATCAGCTTCGAACGTAGATATATTTCCATTGGCACAAGCTCTGGATAAATAGGCTGTGGTGATGCCGAGCGATGTGCCTAGTTCCACACAATTGGAAAATCCTCTGTCCTGAATGATTGCGCTTAAAAAAGCACATTTTTTCCATGAGCTAATTTCATATTGCGCGATTTGACTGATGGTCTTACTGGCGTCTTTTCGATTTTTATGTGAACCGGCGCCTGCATCCTGCACTTTGAGTGGCGTGGTGTCATTCAGTAATTTTTTGCGCAGCGTCTCAATATCCGCATCGCCATGGCTTTTTTGCAGTTTTTGTTTCAGGGAATTATATAGTTGAAAGACAAACGGCGCCTGCAGCGAATGCTCGTCTACTGCATTCAAATAGTAGTTGAGGAATAGTGGGATTGTTTTCAGAACTTCAATTGCGCGCAATGATCAGTTCAATTTGAATGGCGCCACTAACATGAATTCAGGTATTTTCACTTTAAACCGCCTGCCATCAATTATACGCTCCATTGTGTATGTGCCGTGCATCTTGCCAATGCCGGATTTCAAATTACAACCGGATACATAATTATGCGATTCGCCTGGTTCCAGAACGGGCTGTTCACCAACTACGCCGTCGCCCTCAACTTCCTTGGCGTCACGGCTCGCATCGTGTATGAACCAATGCCTGCTGAGCAACTGAATCGTCTGATCGCCAAGGTTTTCGATGGTAATGCGATAGGTAAAAACATAATGAAACTGCGCCGGGCTGGAGTAAGCCGGTTGATATTCGGTTTCTACGGTGATTTTTACACCTTTGGTTGTAGCGGTAACCATAAGCAGGTTTCAATCCGAAATATAAAAAAATATTCTAATCCTGAAATTAATCTGACGGATTCTCACAATGACTTTTTTAATGAAGGTCGCTGGAAATGATTCCCTATTCATCATTTTTATTCTGAACGAAGAAATCCAGAGGGGATTCTTCCGGAGAAATTTATAATTTCACGACAGCCCGGAAAAAGTTAAGGTTTGATATGGATGTAAAAATAGAAGCGTCATGGAAAGCAAAGCTTGAAGGCGAGTTTCAGAAAGAATACTTTCAGGATTTGGTGGACTTCGTAAAAACCGAATACACCAATGCCAAAATTTTCCCAAGAGGATCGCAGATATTCAATGCCTTTGAACATTGTCCATTCAGCGATCTGAAAGTTGTAATCATCGGCCAGGATCCCTACCACGGTGAAGGGCAGGCCAACGGATTGTGTTTTTCGGTGAATGACGGCGTGAGAATGCCCCCCTCATTGGTAAATATTTTTAAAGAAATAGAAGCTGATTTGGGTAAAATGCCCCCCGCAGCAGGAAATCTGGAACGATGGGCAAAGCAGGGCGTATTGCTACTCAACGCCACACTCACCGTTCGGGCCAACAGCCCGGGATCTCACCAGAACAAGGGATGGGAAGAATTTACCGATGCTGTGATCCGATTGATTTCTGATACGAAAGAAGGAATAGTTTTCCTGCTATGGGGTTCGTATGCACAGGCCAAAGGGCAGATCATAGATACTTCAAAGCACAAAGTGCTGAGCTCCGCCCATCCATCGCCTTTTGCGGCGAATAAGGGATTTTTTGGAAATAAGCATTTTAGCCAGACGAATGACTACCTGGCACAAAACGGCAAATCGCCGATTGATTGGTAAAATCACAGCTAATTGGCTGTTGCCCCGTCAATAATATTGAAGAGCTACTGGCCGTCATTCGCAAGAATAATAGACTTTTTGTAGATTGAATAGTTTGGGTTGCAAACCCAAACCAGCGAGGGTAAATGCTTTGAACGGCAAAAAATATAGCAAGATGCAGATATCATCAACTGGAAATATGGTCCCAATAAAATAGTAATGTATGCTTAAATTATTAATAATATTCACAAGTGCAATTTTGATAGGATGGGAGTACCCTAATTCAATTACTTCTGAGAATTGTATTGACATCGAGAGGTACAATTATATTCCCATTGGTGAATTAGATTTATACAAAATCAGAAGCGATTTTATGACTGTTATAATCCAAGATACAATCTACTTTAAGTATTCTTCTAATCAAAAAGGCAGGTTTTTATACGTGTTGCACAATCCAACTGACACAATAACTAATCGTATTATTTTCCTGAGCAATTCAATATCGTGTTATCGATTCATAAATGATTTTAAGGTGTCAAGTTTCCCAGAAATCAAATACAAAAATGTAAAGGTTATTTATTTTATGGACTCAACTTTGAAGGTTAAATATGTAAGAAACGCATTGCAAGGCGAGTTTCCTTATGCTTCTAAAGTAGTTAAAAGAAATGAATCTGAATACGAAGTATTCGTGGGGGTTGAGCATCCTAAAACAAAAAATATTTTTGATAGCACCACTACAAAGAACTTTCTACCTATATCAATTATTTTACCCCATATGAATGAATCCTATATACCATATTTATGGATATTGGAACAAGAAGTACCAAACCTTTTACTATATGAGTACAATGAAGATAAGGTTAGGAGATTATATGATGTGTTTAAGCTATAGTACTCCTGTTGTTTAAATTCTCCCGAAGGAATGACTACAAACCAAAAATGATACTTCTCGCGCGAAAGTTACTTTCGGGCGAAACGACCAATGTCCATGGAATACGCGGAAGTAACTTTCGCGCCAGATTGTGGTAAAGTTAATTCCCCGTCTGGGCATAGAATAAAAGGAAGTTTCTGGGCATAGAATTTTTCTACGCTTTCTTATCATGAAACCAGAGAGACAAATTACCCATTGACTGGTAACTCTAAATCTTCGCCAATGCAGCTGATAGTTTTGCCTTTACCTCATCGGCGAGTCCGGCAAGTTTAGGATTGTCAACTACGCTCATCGCGACAGCCGGATCCATCACGGAAACATCCGCCTTGCCGTCTTCCCGCTCGATTACAGTTACATTGCACGGCAGTAGTATTCCGATCTTTTCTTCCAGTTCCAGGGCTGTTTTGGCAAATGGCGGATTGCACGCGCCAAGTATTTTATAGGGACGCCGATCGACATTGAGCTTGGCCTTCAGTGTTGCTTGCATGTCGATTTCCATGAGGATGCCAAAGCCTTCCTCTTTCAGTGCTGCCGTAATTTTTTCAACGGCGGCATCAAATGAATAGTTCGTGGTTTTGTTCAGATAGTATTTCATAGCTCGATGGTGGTTTATTATTTATTGGGTGAAATCACAATTTCATTTTTTCCGCTTATTCCCGGATTGTTCAAGGTAAACACAATCCTGGTAATTCCATTAGGCCAGTAACGCTTCAATCCATCATCGGTCACTTCGTTGAATTCAATTTTCGGAACCAGGGCCTTCGAATTGTACTTCATTATTAAATCAAAACCGTCGCCTTTCAGGCTTAATTGCCCTGGCGCGATTGCACTGACCGAGCAATACGTGACAAAATTCAGTGATGTCGGCGCTGATTCCACTTTGGCCAATTCATAATTATCGGTGACGGTGAATTTCTTTCCACGTTCGAGCAAATAACTTCTTACCCATTTTTTCACCGCGGCTTCTTTGGGATAGGCTTCTGCAATATCTGTACTGAAGCTCACCTTCTTTGAGTCAGCAGTAAACGATGAGTTTTTGGCAATAAAAGATCTTCCGTCTTTTTGATCTACACCATTAATCTTCGGTGCGTTGTGGTATTGCGACTGCATGGTCCAAATTTCATAGCGCTGGTTGCTGAACGTCTTTGCTGTATAAGTTTCCCTCCCAATGTCTATTAGGCATGGTTTTCCATCGAAATACAAGACGCATGAGCCCAAGTCATTATGGTTATGACTTTCGGCATTGTGTCCACCTTTGGCTGCAAAGAAAAATCCATCGCTAGTGCCTGACTTATCACGCCCTCCGGCAACCTGTGTTTCGGGAAGCCAAAAATCACTGATGAGTGCTTCTTCAGCAGGAGCATTTTCGATTTCAGGCAGAAGCATTAGTTGAATGAGCTGTTCGTCGATTTTACCGTCAGGAATTTCCATGCCCCATCGTTGTTTTTTTGCCAACCACGCCCCGAATTTTTGCATTATGGGATCCTGAATATCTTGTCCATAACTATAAATAATCTGCGGACGGCTGCCTGTTGTAGCATCTGCATCGGCAAAATTGATGAAATAGGGATAGCTGATATAGGCCTTGTAAATGTAACTTCCCATGTTTCTGATCAACTGGTGGTCATACACATCGAATTTTCCATTCGTGGCGCGCTTCAGAAAGTCGAGATTCTGATATAGAGAAGCGCCGGCGCGCCCCCAATAGGATGGACCTTCGTCGCATCCGCCGTCATCGGGATACACATTGACGAACTGATCCAGCGACTTGATTACTTTTTGCACACCGGCCAGTTTTTTGTTCCAGTCGTCTTCCATGATCAATATGGCCGTAAGTATATTGTGGTTTGTCCATGGGTTCCAGTTATTCACGTCGCGGCTGCCATCCAGTCCCTGCCACCAAAAGTCGTTCCTTTCGTAATAGGGAATTATCGCCTTGTACATGATCTCATCTTTCAGTCTTTTTGCGATGAGGGGATGGATTTTATCGAATTCATCTTTGAATAAGTACCATGTCCAGGAAAGGATATTAGCAATTTCACCGACTCCCAAATCTATGGACGGTTGTTGGATATCTGGCAGTCCCCTCGGATCAGGCAAATGAGCGGACCATCCCCACCATGTTTGCTCGCTATAATACCACACACCATTTACAACCTGATCCATGAAGCGGCCTTTTCCTTCGACGAGTTCACCCATGACCAATGCCATCAACGCGGCGCGAGGTGCCGCATAAGCCCCCTGCCTACGGTCGCCAGAACGGATAATTTCAAGGTAATCGGTCGCCTTCACGACTGGCCAGTCGTATTCAAGGAACTTTTCTGCTTCCGCGATGTACTTGTCTTTCATGGTTTTTGGAAGCTTTTCCCAAAAGTCACGTGACTGGTATGTAGGGAAACCCAGTTCATCAAAATTCTTTAAGAGCGCAGTTTCCAAATGAATTGCTGTTCCTTCTTTCTGAAGGATATCCCGGATTTCTTTTGAAAAGCTGTTTACACCCAGGGTGCAAAGCAGCATACCAAGGATCAGATTTTTCATGATGGTACAGAAAGCGTGATTAAACCAAGTTGATCAGATGCTATTTTTTCAAAGTGAAGCTGTATTTCCCGGAGCCCAACTCTTTCGTTTCTTTATCCTTGCCTGGCATTACCACTGTAGCTTTTGTATTGGCGGGTATTTCTACATCGTAAATGATGTTTTCCCCATCAATTTTCCACGATGATTTTATCATTCCGTACATGGAATTAAACTCCGCCTTTGCATGGGTTAAGCCTCCGCCAGGATGCGGCGCAAGTATAAAATGCTTATACCCGGGCTGTTTCTCATCGATTTGCATTCCTGAAACATAGGTATAGAGCCATTCGCCTATGGCGCCATAGGCATAGTGGTTGAAGCTGTTCATCCCAACATTTTGGAAAGTGCCATCAGGTTTCTGACCATCCCAGCGTTCCCAGATGGTGGTGGCACCCTGCGTTACAGGATACAGCCAGGATGGGTAATCCTTTCTGTTGAGCAGCATAAATGCCAAATCTTCATGGCCATGTGCTGATAAGGTGCTGCAAAGCAGTGGGGTACCTACAAAACCAGTCGTAAGATGGCCCATTTTTTTCACATCATCGGCAAGATATTGTGTGGCTTTTGGTACCAGACTTTCAGGTAGTAAATCAAAGGCAATAACGAGGCAATAAGCAGTTTGTGTGTTGGAAACCAACCTGCCTGCCGGTGTGACAAATTCAGCAGTAAACGCTTTTTTAACGTTTTCTGAAAGAGCCGCGTACTTTTGGGCATCGCTATTAATTCCAATAATCGCCGCTACTTTGGCCAGCAGCCCACTGGAGAAAGCATAGTATGCAGTCGCTATAAGATCTTTTTCGGTAGTTGCTCCAGGGTAGTCAGAACGATCGGTGGCAAAGGCCAGCCAATCTCCAAAGTGTTGATCCCCCGTCCATAACAGGTCATCACCGGCCCTGCTTTTCATGTAATCTACCCAGGCTTTCATGCTTGGATATTGCACTTCGAGTATTCGTTTGTCGCCATACGTCAGGTATGTGGTCCAGGGCACAACGAGCGCGGCATCCGCCCAGGCTGTGGAACCTCCGCCACCATTCAATACATCCGGAATCACATGAGGTACCTTCCCGTCAGCTGTCTGATCGGCTGCTACATCGCGCATCCATTTTGTGTAAAAGGCGGACACATTGAAGTTGTACGCAGCAGTTGGGCTGAATACCTGTGCGTCGCCTGTCCAGCCAAGTCGCTCGTCGCGCTGCGGACAATCGGTCGGGACATCAAGGAAGTTACCTTTCTGTCCCCACTGTATGTTGTGCTGAAGCTGGTTAATTAATGGATCCGAGCAGGTAAATTGTCCGGTTGGTGTCATCACTGAATGTATGACCACACCCGTGATCTGACCGATTGCCGGGGTAGTTTTTAAACCTTCGATTTTTACGAAGCGGAAACCGTGAAAGGTGAACCTCGGTTCATAAGTCTCTTCGCCGCTTCCTTTCAGAATATAGGTATCCGTGCATTTTGCCGCACGTAGGTTGTCGATATAAAAATTACCTTCTTTGTCCAGAACTTCTGCAAAAAGCAGTTTAATTTCATCTCCCTTTTGACCGCTCACTTTCAGACGAACCCATCCTACCATATTCTGGCCCAAATCCCATACAGTTTCACCCTTAGGAGTTGTAAGAAGTTTTATGGGTACAATTTCCTCCACCGCTTTTACCGGAACTCCTTGCGGGGCAATAAGTATATCTTTCGGGTGATTCAGTTCGCCGGCCTGCTTCCAGGAATCAGCCTTAAAAGTAGTTGTAGCCCAGCCGTCCATTTCGAGCCGTGCATCGTATTTCTCTCCATTATAAATATCCGATTCGAGAATAGGGCCGGTGGACACTTTCCAGTTTTTATCGGTGACGATAGTTTCTGAGGTGCCATCAGTATAGTGGATCACTAATTGCGCCAGCAGGCCCAGTTTTTCACCGTAGTAAGCCCTTTGTTTTTGAAATCCGATGTTACCGCGATACCAGCCATCGCCGACAATGGCTCCGATGGCATTCGAAGGTTGAATCATCGAAGTGACGTCGTAGGTCTGATACTGGATGCGGTTTTTATAACTCGTCCAGCCGGGAGTAAATAAATCATCGCTGACTTTTTTACCATTCAAGTACAACTCATATAATCCGAGAGCGGTGACGTAAACCCTGGCAGAAGATATCTTCTTTGAGGTAGTAAAAGTATTGCGATAATAATGAGCGGGAAGCGAAGTGTCAGATTTTTTCTCATCGGCCATGGTGATCCAGGCAGCTTTCCATTCAGCAGCAGTAAGGATTCCGGTTTCCCAATATGCCGGTTCGCTCCAGGCGGATGCCTTACCTTCATTGTCCCAGATGCGCACCTGCCACCATGCACGTTGCATTGATTTTAATGCCGGCCCGGCGTATTCCACATTTACCGATTGGTCGCTCGCCACTTTACCGCTTGCCCAGAGGCATTTGCTTTCGCTTGCCAGGTTTTTTTGCGAATCGGCGACCCTGATTTCATAGGCTGTCTGCATGGCATTCTCCTTATCAGAAACCATTTGCCAGCTCAATCGAGGCTTGGCTACGTCTATACCAATGGGATTTTGATGGTATTCACAAACTAATTTTACTACCTGGCTTTTTGCAACAACAAAATTTGAAAATGCAGGCACGAGCAAAATCATTAAAAGTAGTTTTAAAATTTTCATTGGATTTGTTTTTGGGTTTATAAAAATGTTGGTGTTTTTCAGTTATGTAATTTACTAACTTCTTACAATTAAAATGAATTAATTCTTATCTCAATCCTGCTCTTCCCTGATTTCAGTCTGATGCTGCCGAAGGAGAGATTTACCGGCGCCCCGTTTAATGTCACTACATACTCTGATGAAAATTCTGCGATAAATTCCCCGCTCATATTTGCCGGCAATTCGATGGTGTAGAGGGCATACCTGTCACTGACCCTGGTGAATTCACTCTTTATCTGCCCGCGAATGGTCGGCACATCTATGCTGCTATCTCGCAAACCTGCAAGCTGTGGCCTGATGGATACTAATCCAAATCCGGGCGTTAAGGGCTGAATACCCCAGAGATACCGTGGAATGATATTACCAGGTGCTGCACCCCACGCGTGGTTCCAATCAGAATTGGGTTTGTAGCGCATGTCCCACGCTTCCAGGCTGATAGTGGAACCGATTTTAATCATATTGTACCAACTGCGGTCATTGGTTGCGGTCATCAGTTCGAGGGCGTAGTCTGCAGCTCCGGCATTGTAGAGGGCTTCCATGAGAAACTGTGCGCCGTAAACACTGCAACCCATGCCTCTGGTTTTAAGATATTCCGCCACTTCCTGTTTTCTCTCGTCCGGCACAATGCCAAAAACCAGCGGTAACATATTGGAATGGATGGCGCCATGATCGGTACCTATGCCATCGACATAATGGCCCTTCGACACATTATAAAGATGTTCATTGATGGCCTTTTTCGCTTTCATCGCCCGAAATTCAAAGTCGAGGGCTTCATCGGTTTTATGTAGCAGGTGTGCAAATTCTGCCATGATCTTCATGTTTTGATAATAAAAGCTGTTGATCACGGTATTGACAGGTTTAAAAACGAAGCCATCACGTTCGCCCTGTGGCCAATCCTCGGGCAACTTCCAACCTGTGTCTTTTTGTGCAGGCGGCCAGTCAACAATGTCCCTCACTCTTTGCGTAGTATCTGCAAATCCAAGTTTAGCCATAAATTCACCGTTAAGTTTTGGCGAATGTGTACTGATCAATCCATTGTCGCCTGCTAATTCCATGAGTGTTTTATGCTTTAATGGCTCGTAATACTTTTCAATCAGTTCTGTATCTCCGGTGTACATATAATCCTGGTAGAACATAAGCGCTACGTGGAGCTGCCACTCGGTGGGCCAGGTTGGATATTTCATGAAATATTCAATGGTGCGACGGGCCATGGCATATTCCTGATCCACGGAATAATGTGTCAACTGGTTCAGGTATGCGTCTGCTTCGTAGGGAATGCGCTCGCGGTCACCGTCAATATAATAGCCTGTAAATGACGTCGCCTTCATGGAATATTTGCATAAATCCCAGAGCTGATTCAGCACAGTGTCGGAACTGTGAAATGAACTGAAATTTTCGTCAAAATAATGGAAGTAGGCTTTTTGACTTACGTTTTCCTTTTTTATGGGTGCGGAAGCATTTTCTATTTCCAAGTACCTGAACGGGGTGACCACATCAAATGAGTCTGGCAGTTGAACGGCTTTTTCGTTCGTATTGCGCTCATCGGGGGGTAGTTCTAACGTGTAAAAAGTCTTTTCTGGCGTAACAGGTAATTTCACTTTTTGGTAGCGTATTGAGCCTCCCGGATTCTGGTCTATTTTGCCATTCAGCAGTTTTTCACCGAGGTGAATGGTCAAGGTATCGGACTTGTCGGTTTGATAATTCAATTCCAGCGTGGCGAAAGCGTCTTTACCAAAATCGACAAAATAGCTGCCAATTCCAATAGCAGAAATCGCAGCTGGTGCTATGTGCTCTATGGTGAAATAATTGGCCGTGGTGATTTCCCCGCCAAACTCACCGGTCTTAAACTGTTGCACGTCGGAATATTCTGAAAGGCGATTGTCGTTGTCAAAAATGCGCACTTTCCAGAACCAGGTGGAATTGGGCTGCAATGGTAAGCCAGCATATTCTACATTGATTGACTGATTGCTCCGCACCTGGCCACTATTCCACATGTCACCTGTATTTTTTTCAAGAAGTGTTGCTGATGAGGCTACCAGAATCTGATATGCTTTCTGGTATTGTGCTACTGCCGGTACATGCCAGGAGAACTCCGGCTTTGGGTCGATGATTTTCACCGACTCTGGTTTTCTAATGTATTCAACGGTAAGCCCTGTTGGTTTTTCGGAGACTGGTGAGCCGAATTTTTGACCAAGGTGGTCTGTTTTTTTTCGCAAGGAATCAAGGATAGATTTATACCCAATATCTCCGACCAGGTTTTTGGTTTCCAGCGGATCGCCGGCCAGATTGTACAATTCTTCCGATGATTTATCATTGATATACCGGAAGTATTTCAAATCCATAGTTCGCACGCCTTCACTGGGTGGAATATTATCAAATTCCCATAGGTGTTCAATCAGTATCGTATCCCGGTTTAGCGGCACCTGATTTTTCGCCAGATTTACCAGGCTTTTACCGTGGTAGGAATGTGGGACTTTTACACCCGCAAGGTCGAGAATGGTGGCCGGGACGTCGATGTTAAGTGCCATGTCATCAATGTCCTGGTGTTTTTTCAATCGCGGATCGTGGATTATGAGCGGCACCCTGATCGAGTTGTCATACATGAGCCACTTGCCGGCAAGCTGGCGTTCGCCAAGGAAATAGCCGTTGTCGCCCATCAGGATGATGACGGTGTTTTTATCGATACCTTTCTCCCTGAGCT
>JBGSYX010000392.1:0-11590 GCA_041750735.1 Cyclobacteriaceae bacterium | reverse complement strand
GCGGGTTCATCAAAGGTGGATGAGATCACTTCAGCTTTTACACTCCTGGCCATATCAGTTACTTCTTCAGGGCGTTCATCGATCAAAAGTATCATCAGGTATACTTCAGGATGATTCTCTGCGATAGCATTGGCGATATTTTGCAACAAAACAGTTTTACCTGTCTTCGGCTGGGCCACGATCATGCCGCGCTGGCCTTTACCAATGGGACAAAACATATCTACTATCCTGGTAGAATAGTTTGATGGCGTGCCTGAAAGATTGAGTTTTTCCTGGGGGAACAATGGTGTGAGGTATTCGAACGGTACGCGGTCCCTGATTTCTTCAGTAGTTTTACCATTTACCGACTCCACTCGAAGCAGGGCAAAGTACTTCTCGCCTTCTTTCGGTGGTCTTATCTGGCCTTTGATGCTATCTCCGGTTTTAAGACCGAATAGCTTTATTTGTGATGGAGATACATATATATCATCCGGGCTTGCCAGATAATTATAATCAGATGATCGGAGAAATCCGTATCCGTCCTGCATAATTTCTAAAACTCCTTCATTCTCAATGGCACCGTCAAAATCCTTGATATTTGACCTGTGCCCTTTGCGCATGTCCTTGTTTGGGTCCCTATTGATATCCGCCCTGTTATGGCGATCGCGATTCTCTTCCATCCGAGGTTCTTCCCGCTGCTTCACTGGCTCCTCACTCACTGGGTTTTCCACCTCAAATGGTACAGCCTGTGGTTCGAAATCAACTGAAAGAGACTCGAGTAAATCGTCCGTAGTGAGTTCCCGTTCAAAATTTTCGATTGGTGACTCCACTGGGGCCTTTACATTTTCACGCTTAATAATGAGCTTTTTTTCTTCATGCTCTCTTTGCGCTTCTGCCTGCTGAACAGGCTGGGGTGAGTTGACTTTTTGGGGAGATTCTTCAGTTGGGCTGGATGCCTGGTGGTCGAGGATTTTGTAAATTAATTCCTTTTTCGGAAGCTTTTTAAAATTATCAACTCCAAATTCTTCTGCGATTTCTTTCAGTTCTGAAAGTAAACGCACGTTTAAGTCTTGAATGGTGTACATTTATTTTGTTAATAATAAGAGGTGAGATGTCTTTCTGTTTTTAGACAAATAGTATTGAATTGTTCTGAAATGTTTATTGAAAAAGAATTCTTGGGATTTCCTAAAGAGAAAAATGCTTTTGCAGCAAAATTTGTGCAATAATAGCCTACTCTGAATTCATAATCAAGTAATTGGACTAAAAATTGCCCTGAGCCGGGCATATTCATTGAAATTGCTACTTCCATTATTCAAAATGATTTAGATTTGTGCAAAAAAACCATCATGCTACGAATCGCTGATATCATTGAAAATAAGGAGCGGATAATTAAAGGGCTGGAAAAAAAGAAAATATCCAATGCCGCCATTCGTGTTGAAGAATTGCTCACAACCGATGAGAAGCGAAAGCAAACCCAATCTGAATTGGATGCCATTCTAAATGAACTCAATACGTTGTCCAGGCAAATAGGAGCATTGATGAAATCGGGTGATAAAGACGGTGCCGAAGCTGCCAAAACCAACACAGCCACACTAAAGGAAAAAAGCAAGACCCTTCAGGAGAATCTAAAATCTGCTGAAGACCAACTCACCCAGCTTCTCTATAACCTGCCTAATGTGGCCCATGAAAATGTGCCAACCGGGTTTTCGGCTGAAGACAATAAAGTGATGCTCGAAGGTGGCACCATGCCGGTTCTGCCAGATACAGCTTTGCCTCACTGGGAACTCATCGAAAAATACGACATCATCGATTTTGGCCTCGGGATAAAAATTGCAGGCGCAGGATTCCCTGTTTACAAAGGAAAGGGCGCCAAGCTTCAGCGTGCATTGATCAACTTCTTCCTCGATCAGGCTACTGCTCATGGCTACACTGAAATACAACCTCCAATCGTAGTTAATGCTGATTCTGGTTATGGTACGGGTCAACTTCCGGATAAGGAGGGTCAAATGTACGGCATTGTTGATAGCGATCTGTTTCTGATACCGACAGCCGAAGTCCCCATCACGAATTTGTACCGTGATGTGATCCTGAAATCTGAGGATTTACCAATCAAAAATGTGGGCTATACACCATGCTTCAGACGAGAAGCTGGCAGTTGGGGTGCGCACGTGCGGGGGCTTAACAGGCTTCATCAATTTGATAAGGTGGAAATAGTGCAGGTAACCACGCCGGAAAACTCTTACGCCACATTGAATGATATGTGTGCTTATGTGGAAAGTTTGCTCACCAAACTGGAGCTGCCCTTCCGCAAGCTGCTGCTTTGCGGTGGTGATATGGGATTCGCGTCGGCAATGACCTTCGATATGGAGGTTTATTCAGGTGCACAAAAAAAGTGGCTTGAAGTAAGCTCCATTAGCAATTTTGAAACCTATCAGGCCAATAGACTCAAACTTCGATTGAAAGATCAAGATAAAAAGACGACACTACTTCACACACTGAACGGTAGCGCCTTAGCTTTGCCACGTATAGTCGCTGCACTACTGGAAAATAATCAGACTGATCAGGGGATTGTCATACCAAAGGCTTTGCGTTCCTACACCGGGTTTGATTTAATTAACTAGCTCTATTCTACCGCTTCAAGGATTGTCATGAAGCTGACATGCTGGTGCCGAAATGCGACATTGTGCTTTGAAAAAATTTCAGGGGCAAATTTCTCCAGATATTTTTCTACATCACTCAGGGTTGGCGCGAAGAACTGAAGTGAAAAAGTCAACCCTTGATTTTCAGTTTCGGTAAGAAGCCTGTAAATCCTGGAAGATGTAAAATGCCCGGTATTCAATACATATGGTATGTACTCAATGCGAATCCAATCGAGCCACTTTTCCTGGATTTCCGGTTCAATGTTGAAGGTGATGTTATATAGTAGCATTGGTTTTTTAGGGCAATATCATGATTTTCATGAAATGATGCGATTTTATTGAAAAATGAAAACACCTGACTCCGAAAAGAAGCAGGTGTCTGTCATTTTATATGGATTTCAATACCTATTCCTTCCTGACTGTACTATTTCCGGATTTCTCAATCTCTACTCTTGCCTCGCCTTTATAGTTTACAGTACTGGCTCCAAAAGTTTTGGCAATCAGTACCTCCGTTGCATGAACATTGGCTGTGGATGCGCTATAGGTCGACACTTCTACTTCCTTCGCTTCAAAGTCGAAAGCGTTTAACGTTGAAGCACCCATGATTTTTGTTTCCAATCTGTTCCCATTTCCTGACAATTGGAGTTTTGACGCTCCATCGAGGGAGGCCTTGATGTATTCTGCTTCCCCTTCCATTTCCACATAAGCGGCGCCATGCAGTTCTAAATCAGTAGAAAGATTTTCAAAACCCTCGATATACGCTTTCACTGCTCCGCTGAATTCTGCCTTTTGAACATCCGGCATTTTCAAAAATATCGTGATTTTCTCAGGCTTATCGCCGATGTCCATCAATTTGCCAGTATATCTGACCTTGAGTTTAGAACCTATTTTTTCGACCACCACATCATTCACGTCAGACTTATTGCCTGCAGCAATTACTTCAAATTCATCATCCTGCATTACTTGTACTTTAAATGCACTTTGAATGTCGATTTCTGAAAAGTCATCCATATCAAACGTTTTTTGATAGCCGTCAATATTCCAGTCAGATTCAACTTCTTTTAAACTTTCTTCCGGCGGACAAGTGACGCATTTGAGTCCCTGATCATTGAAAACCCATTGGTTATCCGAGGCCAGACTCGTGCTGAACCCTTGACGGTACATAAAGCTGCCAAGTAATGGCTTCAGGCTCTCGTCCATCAAAAACAGTTGACCGTATGGCAGATAAACTGTCACCTCGACTTCCTGTTTTCTGAATTTCGACCCTTCCGCTAACTGGAAATCTGTATCAAATGAGAATACAGAGTCAGTGACCAGAATATTGTACTGGATTTTTTGTGCATTTTCTTCGGCTTCAATTCTTGTGGTCCCCCTCGACATTAACTGTTTTTCGACACGAACCACTGAATCTTCATGGCTTCTTATCCGAAAATCCACCAGTTCAAAATCATCCTCGCCGGTGTCATTACCTTTCAGGATGATGGTTTTTCCAGCTAAAGCATATGTTTCCGCAGTAGTACTTCTGCTCTCTTCTGTGAAACCTCGGATATATTTTGGTATATAATATCCCAAAAAGGCAACTGAAATTAGCCAAAGCGCCAGCAGTATCCATCCAACTCCTGCATTCAATACTTTTCTTTTCATGATTATCATAAAACCCAGTAATGCAATCACAAGAGCTGGAATTAATAATGCCAATCCTATAGCTATTGCCGGCAATAATTGAAGATCATTTTTAATCAATTCCAGTGGCCATGGATAGGCAAAATTCATGTCATTGCCGGTAAAAATTCCCAATAGAATTCCAAAGGCCATAAGGATCGCCAATAATCCACTGATACCGATGATTGCCAGAATCACGCCAACGACAACTCTTACAGCCTCGATAAAGAAAGCCATCAACGGTCCCATAGACCGCGACAGAAATGCAAAGAAGGCGGCGATCAGTCGGAACGGGAACAGGAGTATTTTCACGAGTAGATTCTCATGTCCTTCCTTCATATTCAGGCTCTTCCGGATGTTTGATTCTATGTTGCTCAGAGTCACCGGTTGCCCTTGCATTTCCATTTTATCGGTGAGCGTTTTTGCCTCTGGCAGTATGATCCAGAGAATGATATACAGGATGAGGCCGGTACCGGCAAAGAATATCGAGACGAAAAGGAGCAACCTGACAACAACAACGTCGATCCCGAAATACGCTGCCACACCACTTGCAACTCCGCCAAGTACTTTTCCATCCGGATCCCTGTACATTTTTTTGATCTTCTTCTCCTCCTTCAAATCATTTGATCCGGGCACTACGATCCAAAGTACGATGTAGGCTAAGAAAAGAAATCCGGCTATGGATGGCAATATGGAAACTCCGAAAAACAGCAGAATATAGAGTAACCTGGTCCAGAGTGGATCAATACTGAAATAATAGCCTATTCCAGCAAGTACGCCACCCACCAGTTTTTTATTATTATCCCTGTAAAGTCTCTTCGAAAATAGTGGCTCTCCAGGCTCCGCCTTCTTGTCTTTTGGCGCTTCCTGGGCACCCATGTAGGCAGATTCTTCATCAGCAGCCTGAAAATCCTTGATGCTTCCCATGGTCGCTATCAGTTCCTCCACATCTTCGAGAGAAACGACCTGCCGGCCTTCCTTCAGCTTGCTGAGGAAAATCTCGGCAATACGCGACTCGATGTCGGAGATGATTTCGAGGCTATCATCAAATGAAGAAAAGTATCGGTTTATGGATTCGAGATAATTTTTCAGCTTTTCGTAGCCATCTTCCTCGATATGGAAAATGATACCACTGATATTGATACTGATATTCTTTTTCATGACTTTGATTCTTTCAGATAGATTTATTGGCTGCTGAACTATTTTTTATTCTCCCTATTGATTCGATCAAATCGATCCAGGTTGCATCGAGCTGTTGTAAAAATTCAATCCCATCCTCGGTCAGTGTATAGTACTTTCTTGGAGGTCCTGACATTGATTCCACCCATTTGTAGTCTACCAGCCCCGCTTTTCTGAGCCGGGTGAGTAGTGGATAAAGCGTTCCTTCCACCACGATGATCTTTGCAGATGTCAATTCTTCCAGCATATCAGAGGCATACACTTCGCCTCTAGATATAATGTGCAAAATACAAAATTCGAGAATGCCTTTTCTCATTTGGACCTGCGTGTTTTCTACATTCATAACCATGATCGTATCTTTTCTCATACAATCATACGAAATAGTACCTTGCATGGCCAAGTACTAAGCAAAATATATTAGCTTGTTATATATTTTCATGGAATAATTATGCGTTTACTTGGATATATGCAATTAGTAGGAATTAAATTGCCAAGATGCTCCGCAAACTTCATTGGCCGCTTCGAGAAAACTGGGAAAAATGACCGATCGAATCATTACTTTTGTAGGATAATCTGATTAGGTATTCCGAAGTAATGAGGTTGGGGTTTCTTTATACTATTGCATGTTTACTTTGGTCGGTTATTGCTATTGCCCAGACCTCTGCACCAAAATACAGTAACGAGTTTCTCTCAATTGGTGTTGGTGCCCGCGGTCTGGCAATGTCTAACAGCCAGGTATCACATATTACTGACGGGACATCTGCCTATTGGAATCCGGCAGGCCTCATGGGCATTCGCGATAAGTACGAAATCAGCCTTATGCATGCGGCTTATTTCGCGGGTGTGGCGAATTATGACTTTGTCGGCTTTGCCATGCCTATCGATTCCATGAATCACATTGGCATTTCGATCATCCGCTTTGGTATCGATGATATACCTGACACGCGATTTCTCTACGATGCCAACGGGGCCATTAACTATGATAATATCCGTTTTTTCTCTGCGGCTGATTACGCGTTTCTGTTTTCCTTTGCCCGAAAATCCTCCTGGCTGGGCGGAATTCAGACCGGCGCAAATTTCAAAATCATCCATCGCAGTGTGGGAGAGTTCGCCACTGCATGGGGTTTTGGCCTTGATGTTGGATTTCAGAAGCATTTCAAATGGATGGATTTTGGTCTGATGCTTCGCGATATCACAGGGACGTTTAATGCCTGGTCTCACAATGCCTCGATGGTAGAGGACGTTTATACCCTTACGGGGAATATTATCCCAGTTTCATCTTTGGAGGTGACGCTCCCAAGAGCCATTTTGGGCGCCAGTCACCCGTTCAATATAGGAGAAAAGATGGGACTATTGGCCTCGATCGACTTTGAAATGACTTTTGACGGAAAGCGGAATGTGCCGATAAAAACCGATTTTGTGTCTATCGCGCCTATGGCCGCCATAGAATTTGATTTCAGCAAAATTGCCTTTCTCCGCTTAGGTGCTGGAAAATTTCAGACGGTCAAAGATTTTAATAATACCACAAAAACATCGTGGCAACCGAATTTTGGCTTAGGAGTAAATATTAAAGCCCTGCGGATCGACTATGCCATGACCGACGTAACAAATAGTGCTGAAGGCTTGTATTCGCATGTATTCTCCTTGGCTTTAGGGTTAAATGACAAAAAGCAGGAATGATATGATGAAAAAGGCGCTTTTATCGATAATCGTATTGCTTGGCGTCGGACAGGCCGACTCATTGGCGCAGAAATACGGCAATGAATGGATTATCCCCACTCAGCAGTATTTTAAACTGCCCACTGCCCAGAACGGCTTCTACAGGGTTAGCTATAATGATTTGATAAATGCGGGTATTCCATTGGTTGGAATTGATCCACGAAATATAAAAATTTTCCATAGAGGCGAGGAGCATGCCATTCGCATAGAAGGTGAAGCAGATGGCGCCTTCGATTCATCGGATTATTTGGAGTTTTATGGTACACGTAACGATGGAATACAGGATGTAGAACTTTACAAGCCCGGCGCTCATAAGAACAAATACTACAACCTGTATTCTGATACCACTGCCTATTTTCTCACGTGGAGCTACTCAGCTCCCGGCAAACGTATTACCTTGTTTTCAGAAAACAATAACTTCGGACTGCCACCAGAGCCACACCACCTAAATACCATCCTCAATCTCCAGACTTCAAATTATTCAGAAGGGTTGCATTATCCACTTGGCCTGGCCAGCGCAGAAACCTATGAGGCCACGTATGATTTCGGTGAAGGATGGACCGGGGGTAGAATTCGGCAAGGTCAGAGTTTTGACATTCCTTTTATAGGACTCCAAAGGGCAGTGCTCACCGGGCCTACTCCGGTACTCGAACTTTTATTGACCGGAAGAAACAACTTATCACATAATGTCACAATTGAAGTTGGCCCAAACGCTTCCTCGCTCCGGTCACTGGAAACCGTGCAATTCAACTACCTGTACGACACATTGATAATGGAAGCAATTCAATGGTCTGATATCGCCGGAGGCACTTTTTTGTGTCGAGTCAAAGTGAATAATCTGGGATTAGCTGATCAGATTTCTGTCACCTATGCCCAATTGAAGTACGCTGAGACCTTAGATCAGGTAAACAGCGTTCAGAAAACCTTTAGTATTCCGTACAGCGGTACCACCAGGTCATACATTGAAATACAAAATGTTCCGTTAGGATCAAGGTTATTCGACATCACTGATGAAAAAAACATTTTGGAAATTGGCTATAAATCAGTAGGCACCACGATCAATGCCATCATTCCTAACCAACCTTCCGGCAAAAAGCTATTACTCACTTCACAATACTTATCAGCGACCAAAATAAGCCGGGCTTCCTTTCGAACGATCAATCCTGCTTCTTCCGAGTTCATCATCATTACCAATAAAAACCTTCGCATACCCACAGCGCAATATTCGGATGTGCCGAAAGCCTATGCAAGTTATCGCGCATCATCGCAGGGAGGAGCATTTGATACCCTATTAGTCAATATCGATCAGCTTTACGATATGTTCAATTATGGTGAAATATCACCCTTGGCCATAAGGCGATTTGCATCTTTTCTGTTAACGAATGGTAATCCAAACTTCCTTTTTATCATGGGAAAAGCCCTGACGCCAAACTATAATTTTTATCGCCGGAATTATCAGACGGAGCCCGTCAAAAACCATGTGCCCACGTACGGTTTTCCGGGTAGCGACAGCCGTCTTACATCAGGACTGCATGGCGCTGCCTATGAGCCCGCCATTCCTACAGGGCGGATCGCCGCCAACACACCTGAAGTACTGGAGGCCTATTTCAACAAGGTAAAAGAGACAGAATCCCTTTCTTATGATGTGCTTTGGCGCAAGGAACTCATCCATCTGAGTGGTGGCTATGATCCTGCGCAACAAGAGCTGTTTAAGAGTATTGTAAATAACCTTAAAACCATTGCGGAAGGTCCATACCTCGGCGGTAAAGTTGAAACCATAAGCAAGAAGACAAGCGAACCCACTGTCATCATCAACATCGCCGAACAGATCAATGCTGGAAAAATGCTCGTCACCTTTTTTGGGCATTCGGCGAGTGAGAGTACAGACATCGATATTGGCAAAGTAAGTGATGATGACATGGGCTACCACAATGCCGGCAAATACCCAATGATGATCGTCAATGGTTGTGTTGCCGGTGATATGTACACCAACAATTCGAACACGTTTGGTGATGACTGGATCGGCACAGCCGACCGGGGAGCTATTGGATTTATTGCACACTCTGGAGCCGGCCTTACCCCGTACCTGAAAAGATATTCTGATTTGCTTTACGAAGTGGCTTTTTCCGATTCGCTCTTTTTCGGAAAGGGCGTAGGTGCAATTCAGAAAGAAGCTGGAAAGAGAATGGCAGCACAATATAGCGCTACCGAAATTGCAATAGCCCAGATACAGCAGATGGCTCTTCAAGGCGATCCATCCGTTCCGGTATTCGGTTTAACGAAGCCGGATTACCAGGTGCAACCGGAAAATGTATTTGTTCAATCGGTAGATGGCAATCCTGTTAATGCATATACCGATGAATTCCTGCTGGGTATTGCCATTCAGAATTTTGGAAAGGTTAGGTCTGATTCGTTGGTCATTTCCGTAAACAGGAAGCTGAGCAATGGTCGTGATATTCCCCTGACCATTCAAAAAATCGCGCCTGTTTATTATCGCGATACGGTTTATGTGATCGTCAGATCGGTGGGAATAGAAGGATTCGGAATCAATAACTTTTACGTTACCGTAGATCCAGCCAATCTGATTGATGAAGAAGTTGAAACCAACAATAATGCAGTCCTTGAGTACTTCCTGCCGCTCGGAAGCACGAGTAACCTGGCTCCTTATAAGTTCGCAATTGTAAACAAGCGCCAAATAACCCTCATAGCCCAGGCATTAAATCTCCTGGTGGTCGATAAGACCTACCAGTTTGAAATTGACACAACCAACTTGTTCAATAGCCCCGCATTGCGCCGAACTGAGGTTCAGGGCGCATCATTAGCGAGGTGGTCGCTGGATCTCTTTGAATCGATCCCGGAAAAAGACACGACAGTTTTCTACTGGCGCACGAAATTTGCAAATCCTGACGAACAGGAACTCGATAGCTGGTATCTTTCATCATTTACCTACATAAAAGAAGCAGCTTCCGGTTGGGCTATGGCTCACATTCAGCAATATGAAGAAACGGCAAGTAAGCATGTGATCTTGGACTCCCTGGCCCGCCAATGGAAATTTGAGGAATTTAAAACGCGGATTTATGTGCGGACCTTTGGCGGCGCGAATACCGCATATCCATATAAGGAGGAGGAGCTGATACTCAACAGCACGGAATATCTCTACCCTACTATTTACGCCCAGCAATTTTGTCGCGACAATTCACTGAACGCGGTGGCCTTTGATAAATCCACTACCTTCCCTTACCTCGGTCTTGGCCTGCCCAATGTCCTCGATCCGAATAGTTGCGGACGACAACCTGAAGTGATCAACTCATTTAACAAGGCATCGATAGAAACGAGCCTGAATGTCGATAAATACATCGACGCAGTCGGACAGGGCGACTATGTACTGCTGTTTTCTATCGGAACTGTTTCATGGAGTACCATTCCTGCAAGCACCATTGCCAAGCTTGGCGAATTGGGAATTCAGGCTTCCGAAATCCAAAGCTGGGTAAATGGCGATCCTGTCATCATCATTTCCCGAAAAGGGGAATCAGCCGCTTTGATAATAAAGGGTGACAATACTTCGGGCACGCCTGTTAATCAGCAGGAATTGATTACAGAGCAATACATCACAGGTAAAGCGAATTCAGGAACCATCAGCAGTAGGCGAATCGGACCATCCAGCCAATGGGGTGAATTTATCCAACAAACAAACCCTTCCGAATTTCCAGTGACGGATGAGTTTAGCTATCAAATTTATGGTGTAAATGAAAATTATGAAAAGAGTTTGCTTATCGATAATATCACAGCGCGTCAAACTGATCTTAGCACTATAAATACAGCGTCTTATCCCTACCTGGAGATTATCCAGAAAGTTACTGATGAAGAAAACCTGACGCCGACTTTACCTGTAAGGTGGCTGGTGTTGTACCAAGGTCTACCTGAGGGATTTCTGACGTACAAACCGAACCAACTCAAAGAAGGCATAGAAAAAAAAGAGGGAGAAATCCATGAAGCGGCGTTTAATTTCGAAAACGTATCCGAGTTATCCTTTTCAGATTCCATCCGCGTACAGTACACAGTCGTTAACCAGGCTGACCGAAAAAGCTATTCCGATACCATCGCCTTGAAACCGCTGGGTGCCGGTGAGTCCTTGGATTTCAACCTATTTTTAGACACACGATCAAAATCAGGCTTAAATGACTTAAGCGTTTTTGCAAATCCATACCTGCAATCAGAGCAGGATTTCAACAATAACCTGATCAATTTTAAAAATTATCTGAATGTGACCCCCGACAATACCAATCCTATCCTGGAAGTGACGGTCGATGGTCAGTTTATCATGGATGGTGATATCGTATCCCCTACCCCGATGATTTCCTTGCGGCTAAAAGATGATAACGAGGTTCTTTTTAAGGATGATACTCTCGGGG